>JAGHCE010000169.1 GCA_021160625.1 Planctomycetota bacterium
AGGATGAATCGGGCATCATCTACTGCATCCGGCGCGCCGACGTTGACACGCTCTGCTCCCAGCTTGCCTCCAGAGGCCACAAGGCCCTGCCGTACCACGCCGGTCTCGACGCCGACTCTCGCAAGCGCAACCAGGACGCCTTCATCGCCGAAAAGGCCGACGTCATCGTTGCCACCGTCGCCTTCGGTATGGGTATCGACAAGTCGAACGTCCGCTACGTCATTCACACCGGGATGCCCAAGTCCCTGGAGCACTACCAGCAGGAAAGCGGCCGCGCGGGCCGCGACGGGCTCGAGGCCGAATGCTGCCTCTTCTATTCGGGCGGGGACTACGGCGTCTGGAAGAGCATACTCGACGACTCCGACCCCGAGGCCGCACGGGCCGCCCTTGCCAAGCTCGGGGAGATGTACGGCTACTCGACGGGCGTTACGTGCAGGCACAGGGCAATTCTGGACTACTTCGGCCAGGAATACGAGAAGGCCGACTGCGGCGCCTGCGACGTGTGTCTCGGGGAGTTGCAGTGTGCCCACGAGCCGCTTGAGCAGGCGCAGAAGATACTCTCCTGCGTCGTGCGCCTTGATGAGCGTTTCGGCGCCGACTACACGGCGGCCGTCCTTGTGGGATCGAAGGAGCAGCGGATTTTGGACAATCGCCACGACGCCCTGAGCACCTACGCCCTGCTGTCGGATCTGTCGAAGAGAGCCGTGCGGGACTGGATTGAGCAGCTTGTCGGCCAGGACTGCCTACGCAAGAGCGGTGAATACAACGTGCTGGAGGTAACCGAAAAGGGCTGGCGGGTTCTAAGGGGCGAGGAGGCGCCGGTCCTGCTGAAGCCCGTCAAGAAACCGCCGGCCGCGCGCCGCCGGGCGGCGGGTAAGAGCCCCGATGTGTCCTGGGAAGGTGTGGACAGGGACCTTTTCGCACGCCTCAGGGAGCTGCGAAAGGCGCTTGCCGGCCAAAAGCACGTCCCAGCGTATGTTGTGTTCGGCGACCGGTCGCTTCGGGAGATGGCCGCCGGGAAACCCGCCACGCTTGAGGAGTTCCTCGACATCAGGGGCGTCGGCGAGAAAAAATGCCGCAAGTACGGCCCTGCGTTTCTTGACGTCATAAACGGCCGGACGAGCGTCGTCGGAGAAGTTGAAGGGACTGGAGACGTCTGACCTGAGGACTTTCGACAGCATTTATAACGCCGAAGGCGAAAATAGCCGAAATACCGAGTATGGAACCCGGCGGCTCCGGTAGGTATGCTTCCGGGCAAGTGGCTCTTATTGCCGGAAACGCCCCCGGAAATGGCCGCAATGGCGTAATTGTCCCAAGGAATGTGTTCAGCAACGTAGGCACGGCTTGCCACGCCCTCGGAAGGCCGGTGGATTGCCACGCGCAGCGCGCGTGGCCCCCATAGCAGAAGGGGGTCGAAGACCCCCAGCGCGGTAGGAAAACTGGAGAGGCTTATGCCGCTTGATCCTGGCAATGCCTGGTGCACAAGGCTGGCGTCGGTGGCCGAATGCGTCGCAAATGCGGCCCATGCTGAAGAGGGGCTTCGTGCGGTCGCGACGGCGGCGTGGCAAATTTTCAAGGCGCAGACGGTGGCGATCGTCCTTCTGGACGAATCGCAGGAAAACGTCCGCATCAAGCTTTCGAGAGGCCTGAGCGCAAGATTCGTCGACAGGTTCGAGGGACCGCTGGGATCGGGCCTTCTGGCGGAGGTCATCCTTGGGGGGATGCCGCTGTCTATTCCGGATCGCGAGGCTCACGTGAAGGCTTGCGAAGAGGTAAGGCTCGAGCACGACTTCGGCAGCGCGATCGCAGTGGGGATTGCGATCAACCGCAGGCCGCTGGGATGCCTGTACTGCGACCATAGGGAGCCTGGCCACTTCGGTGGAAATGACTTAGTGCTTCTGGAGTCCCTGGGACACCTCGCGGCGCTTGCCATCGAGAAGGCCAGGATGCAGGATGACCTTGCACGGCTGGCGATCGAGGACTCCGTTACGGGCCTGAATACGTACGGCTATTTCTACAGACGCCTGTCGCAGGAGATTGCCAGGGCCCTGCGGTACGAGGACAGCGTCGGCGTGCTGCTGCTGGAGCTGATGAACCTGCGCTACGTTCGGGACGTTTTCGGCAACGAGGGGACACTGGCCGTAATGCGGGATATGGCGCAGGCTATCCAGGAAAACACGCGGGGGGTTGATTTCGCGACGCGCTCGCGGGCAAACCAGGCGATGATCTGCCTAGTGCGTCCCCGGGAGGGCGGCCTCGAGATCGCCGCCGAGCGCATCCTCAAAGTGGCCTTGAGCCGCCCGGCCGTCTACCCGGTCGACGCCGACTCACCAGGCGGCGAGGGCCAGAGCGATGAGACGACGGCGTGTGTGAATCTTCAGATATGCGCGGCCGGCGCACTGGCCCCCCAACACGGCAGCGACGCCGCAAGCATAATTCCAAACGTCCAAAAGGCGCTCCGGGTCGCCAGGCGCCTCGGTTCCGGCCACTTCGTAATGGCCCAGGACTAAGCAGGCGGCATCCAGGCCGACTCGTGGGCAAAGCGTGCCCCCTTTGACCGACCCTCAAAGCGGCGTCAAGCGCTCCGGCCGAGATTCGGCTCACGTCGGCGGGCGCCCCTAAGACGGGTCCACCTCGTCGAGGGAGTTCGTGCGGCCGCCTTCAACAAGCGGCACGGGGCCGGCAACGATCGGGTCATCCGTGCGCTGCATCCAGTCGTCGAGCCGACGACGCATATCTTCCAGGACCGGTATGGAGCGCTCCTCGCCGGCGATGTTGTGGGCCTCGTTGGGATCAAAGAGAAGGTCGAAGAGATATTCCTCAGCGACGGGCCGGTCGCCCCAGCCGTTCTCAATCCACAGGGTCTTCGAAGGGCTGCGATCTATGTTCGAGAGCACGGGCCGGTCGCGGTCGCCGAAGCGGCGGATATACTTCCAGCGCCGGGTGCGTACGGCGCGCTTGGGCTCGTAGGCGGCGTGGTAGGTTACCTCGGAGTAGACCTCGTCGTTTATCTCGTCGGCCTCACCGCGAACCAGCGGCATCATCGACGTGCCCTGCAGCCAAGCGGGCCTGTCGATACCGAGGAATTCGCACAGGGTCGGGAAGACATCGACCTGGCTGACCATCGCGTCAATCACCCTGCCGCCGGAAAAGCCGCCGGGCCCCCGCATCATAAGCATCACCCCCGTCCCGTGGTCGGTGAGCGTGCACTTCATACCGGGAAAGGCTATGCCGTGGTCGGTGGTGCTGATGACGAGGGTATCATCGGCAAGGCCGGCGGCCTCAAGCGCATCCAGGACGCGGCCGACGGCCTCGTCATATATCAGCGCCGAGCGGACAAAGCCCGCCATATCGTGCCGGGTTTCGGGCGTGTCCACAACAGGCGCAGGCGGCCGGATGTAACGCCCCTGGGCCTTCGGCACGTTGGAAGGAAACTCCCGGTGGGTTTCGATAAAACCAACGGAGAGGAAAAACGGCTTCTCGTGCTTTCGCCGGAGGAATTTCACCGCCTCAGGAGTAACGACAGCGGCGGTCCTGTTTTCCGTGGTGATAATCTCGTCGTAGCCGATGCGCTGTGCGTCGTCGTCGGGCGCAATATGCTGAACGCCGATGAGGGTCGAGCGGTAGCCCGCATCGCGGAGAGTGTGGACGATATGCTGCTTGTAGTCGGCAAGACCCCAGCCTCGGTGTGCCAGGCCGAGCATTCCCGCCGAGTGCGCGCACTGGCCGGTGAGTAGCGCCGCTCGGCTGGGGCTGCAGGTGGGCGCCGCCGAGAAGGCCTGCCGGAAGAGCACCCCGGCCTCGGCGATACGCTGAAAGTTGGGTGTCTCCACGGCGTAGCCGTAAGGCTGTATGTAGCGGCCGGTGTCGTGTGAGTGGATGTAGAGGATGTTGGGTCGAGCCATCAGTGCGGTTCCTTTCGAGGCAGAGCCTGCGTGCTTTTCCGGTTGGCCCCAGTCCGGCCGGCCGAGCGCCGTCCGGAAGCCGTTGACTGCGGCCTTGATTATGCGCACGTTCTTACTAATGTAAAGTGAAAGGGTAATCGGCCTCGGCGCTGCCTGGAAGGTTCGCAAGCTTGGCACAAGTGTTGCCTGAAAAGGGAGAAAGACAGCAGTGAAACACACGATACCGGTGCTCGTTCTCGTCGTGGCAGTCGTACTGGGGGGCAGCGGTGCTGTGGCCGCGCAGGCGGCCCGGCTGAGAGACCAGGTCGTACCCGGCCGGATTGAGGTCGTAGCGACACTGGTTTGCATCGGGCTTACCTGGCCGGTCGAGGGCGACGTCAACCGCAACGCGGCGGCGGTGGTGGAGTACCGGAAAAGCGCTGCGATACAATGGGAAAAGGCTATGCCGCTGTGGCGTATGTTCCCGCAGAAAGTAAACCGCGCAAACAACACAATCGGCGGGCTGGAGGTCATAGACAAGAGCCTCATCAAGCCCGCAAACTCGTCGTACGCCGCGAACATCATCGAGGGCTACTCGAAGAATTACTTCGCCGGATCGATCTTCAACCTGTCGCCTGGCACCACCTACGACGTTAGAGTCGCACTGGAAGACCCGGACGGCGGCGGCCAAACTATGACAATCCGGGTGAAGACCCGCAAGGCGCCGGTGGTGCCTGCCGAAGGGAACGTGATTGACGTGGCCGGCGGTGGGGACGCGCTAAAGGACGCGGTCAAGGCCGCAAAACCGGGCGACATCTTCCTGGTGCACGCCGGCACGTACAACAGCGCCATTCTTATCGAGGCCTCCGGCACGCCCGAAAAGCCCATCGTCATCCGGGGCGCCGGAGACGGCGAGGTGGTGATCACCGGGCAAAACCAGTACAAGAGGAAAAACCCGAGGGCATGGTCCTGGGCCGACGACAGGGAGCGCGCCACCGACGCCTTCACGGTGCTGGGTTCCTACATCCATTTCGACAATCTCACCATCCGGGACGTCGTAATCGCAATGTACTTCGGCGGGCGGCCGACGTCGGACCTGTCGCTCAAGTCGGTCGGAATCGCGGTTACCCATTGCAAGACGCTTCATTGCTTTAACGGGCTCTTCGGCAAGGCGTCCGAGAGCTACTTCGCCGACAACCGCATCCGGGGGGACTGGCACGGCGGCAGCGAAGGCGACGGCTACACCGTTCACGGATACGGCAATGTCCTTTGCTACAACACGATTACCCATACGTCCAACGGCATCTCGCCCGAATATTCCCGCGACTGCGACTTCTACAACAATAACGTAATCTTCCACGGCACGGATCTCGTCGAGCTGGATAACGGCGGGGCGAATATGCGCATCTTCAACAACCGGATGGCCACCACCGAGGCCAACGGCATCTCCTTTCAGCCCTACATCGGCGGCCCCGCCTACATCATTGGCAACCAGATAGTTGACGTGTATGAGAACATATTCAAGGACCGGCAGAAATCCTGCGGCGCCATCCTCCTCAACAATACCTTTGTGGCGCCCAGGTTCACGGCGCTCACCGAGCAGGTCTACGCCCGGAACAACCTGTTCCTGACTACCCGCGCTATGAAGCCGTCAGCCGACCGCGTCAACGCCGTGGTGGCCTGCCACGGCGAAGACCTCCTGCGTTCACCGCAAACCCTCGACCTCGATTATGACGGCTACAACGGCCCCGTAGGCATATACAAGCACAACTTCTACCTGGAACTGCCCCGAAAACCCGAAGCGCTCAGCCTCGATGTACTGCGAAAGGAAACCGGCCTCGAGGCGCACGGCGTCGCCCTCAGGCTTGAAGACTGCTTCAAAACACCGCTCTACGACAAGGCCGCCGAAGAGCACCGCCACAACTGGGACGGCCTGCCTTTTCCCGATTTCACCCTGAAGCCCGGCGCCCCTGCCATCGACAAGGGAGTCGTCGTGCCCAATGTCATTGAAAACTACCAGGGGCAGGCACCCGATCTTGGCGCACTGGAATCAGGCGCGCCGTTGCCGCACTGGGGGCCGCGCGGAAAACTACGCACAAGCCCGCAACGTTTACAGGAGGAAGACAAATGAGACGCGCCGTTTTAGGGGTAATCATCGTGCTGCTGGGCGGCATTGCTCTCGGACAAGCCGCCGCCACGGTGCAGGAAACCGGCAACGCAGTTGTTGCAGGGCAACTTGCCGCAGTCCCCACGATCCGCTGCATCGGCCTTCATTGGCCCATCCGGGGTGATGCCGACGCCGACGCGACGGGGTCTCTCAGGTATCGCGAGGCGGGAAAGGGGCCATGGCGGGAGGCGCTTGGGCTGTGGAGGGTGGCGCCGAAGGAAGTAAACATTAAGGAAAGCACCGTCGGCGGTTTCAAGACATACTTCATCGGCGGCCTGCCGAAGTGGAACAAGAATATGCAGAAATACCTCCTTCGGCACTACGCGGCGAATTACCTGGCCGGGTCGATCTTCAACCTCAAGCCCGGCACGGCCTACGAG
>JAGHCE010000193.1 GCA_021160625.1 Planctomycetota bacterium
ACCGAAAGCACTCCCGCCACCAAAAAACCCAGCAGCAGATACGGCGCCATCTCGGCAAGTGTGGCCCAGAACGCCGTCAGTATCTGCAAAACTGCACTCATCCGCCTCGGCGACCTCCCACGGCCCACGTCTGCAGAAATCCTTCGAGGTCCGCCTCGCGCCGGATCCCCAGGCGCGTCAGCGCGAAGTCGTACTTGACCGGGTCATCGGGCGCAAATTGCCTGAAGGCCCTTGTTGTCTCCATCGCGGTCTTTAGCGACGCCTGCCGCCTGCTTGTGAGGCCCAGGCCCCTGCAGATTGTCATCATATGCGTGTCAAGCGGTATCACGAGCTTCGAGGCGGGCACGCCGCTCCAGCAGCCGAGGTCAACTGCGTCGCGCCGGACCATCCACCTCAGGAAAAGATGCAGCCTCTTGCAGGCGCTGCCGGCCGACGGCGACGGGAGAAGATGGCCTTCAAGCCCGGCGGCCTCTCGCAGCCTCCCGGCGAAGGCGGTTAGTGCAGGCGCCGTCGAATCGTCCGAATCCCTGTAACCTTCCACGAAACATTTTTCGAGCGAGCCGCAGGCGCGAATCAGCCTGCCCGCACCGGCAAGAAGCGCCGCCATCTCCTCACCCGTCGTGAACCGGTGCCTGAAGTCTGCAAACGTGCACCGCAGCTCGTCCGGGCCGGTGTCGGTGACGAACCTCGCCGGCGCCGGCATCCTTTCCAGGACCTTGCCCACGCTCCGCAAAATCTGCCTGACGCGGCCGTACGCAAGCGAAGACGCCACGAGCCCCGCGACCTCCCTGTCGCCGGGGTCCTCGTAATCGTAGAGAAACTCCAGCGGGTCCGGGTGGACGAACTCCCGGCGGTTGTACCTCTGATAGAGTGCCTCAAGGGCCTCCACATCTATTGTGACGCTCATCCGGACCCCTGCCCCTCGTATCCACGCACCATCGCCGAGCCGCCTGCTACGCCTGCCCGGCCCCATTTCCGGCGGCGTTATTATACCAAGCGCCCCATCCCGGCCTTCAAAGGCGGCTTGCAGGCTCTGCGGGGACAAATCAGCTCCTCGTGCTGAGTAGACACCGTTATACTGGTAAACTGTTCCCAGAATACCAGTAGTACAGAAAAAGTCCAGCTTTTTTCTCGCGGCTCTCGCTTTTTTCCACGTCGGGCGTTCCCAAGCGCCTGCGCCGGTTTGACCGCCGGGACCGCGGCAAAGCGCGCAGCAATGTATAGAAACCAGTCGGCGCACGGCACGTGTCATCTTTGCCCGTGTCTGGCGGTAGTTTTTCGCCTTGTTTTGCCTTTTGCGCCGGCGGTATAATCCCATTTGCAACGGGGCGCGTCACTTTGGGGCCGACCGACTCAAGGACGACAACACCCTCCGGGCCTTGAAGCGCTCAAGCCAGGGCCGCTTATAAAGAGGGGATTGAGATGCCTGCAGGTTCAAGACAGCTGGTGCTGGCGGTTGTGTTTCTTGCAGTTATTCTTGCAGGGAGTCTGCCCGAATGCGAGGCGGCGGATAGAGAGACCGCCGCTGATCTTTATATTGTCGCGCCGGACTTTCAGGTTGCCGGATGCAGCAATCTTCTGCCGCTTGAGGCCACGCTGCGGGCGGTTGCGATAGAGGTTTGCGCCGGGGGCGTGCGCACGGTATACGTGCCGGTCAACCAGAAGGATACTCTCGGTGAGAGTGCCTATCCGCGACTGGAGCTTGCCCTGCCCGGCCCCTCCAGCCAGGGCAAATGGCGCGTTATCCTGAAGAAGTCGGCCACAGACTCCGTCGAATTGGCACAGGTAGAACTGGACAGGAAGAATTGGGAAAGGCTGACGAAGACGGTATCGGCAGCCCGGGACGCGGTCGTCCTTGCGGTTGTCGGTGCGCTGGTGGAGGTCGGCGCCGAGGGTGTGTGAGCGTTCGGCCTTCATGGACTCGTTGAGGAGGATGCGGAAGGCCTGGGCGAATCCGTCGAATCCCGCGTCACAAAGCAGTTCCATTGCGGCCTCGATTGGGTTAGAATCCTTCTGGTGGGCCATGAGTGCTCCTTTCCGGTCACGTGACGGTTTCCGAATAAGGAGAACACGATTGGCCCACCACCGCAAGAGAAAATCCGCCGGGTAGAGGCAAGCTCCGGCTCGCTACGCTCGCCTCCGCTTGCCTCTACCCGATGGCTAATTTACAGAAAGAATGATACACTACCGGAAGCCTACCCCCATCCGCAAGGATAGCCTGCCGTTCATCTGTTGACGCAACGTGATAATGTCCTATCTATGTAAAACAGGAATGTCCTGTAGTCCAACGCAAGTTTTTGCCAGGGCAAGGCGCTTGACTAAAGTGACGTACGTGTATTGCCGAGTTAGATAGTACGTAAGGGGATGTTGTCTATTCGGGCGGGGCGCGGTGCTGGAATGCTCATAAGAGCAAGGGTGTGGCCTTTTGCAAGCGACTTTGGTCAAACCGGAAGCCGGTTTCTCCGTCCATGGGGAGCCGAGAGGTAAATTGCATTCCTGGGGGGAATCCGGTCCTGCGATCTCGCTGATAGTGGTTCATCACCGTCAGCCGCAAGTCCTGGCGAAGATGCTCCGCAGTGTCGCTGAACAGGATATCGACCTCGAAGTACTGGTAGCTAACGCTTCCCCCGAAGTCGCGCTCCCGGAACTGCCCGGCCCCTGCCGCATACTCGAAGTCGACAACCACGGCTACGCAGCGGTGGTCAATCAGGCACTAGAGGACGCTTCCGGAGAGATCATCGTAATATGCAATTGTGATGTCGTTTTACGCCCCGGCTGCCTTTCGCGCGCCGTCGCATACTTGAGAGCGCATCCTGACGTCGGGGTCGTCGCGCCGCAGCTTGCCAACGGCGACGGCAGTCCCCAGCACAACGGCCGCCGTTTCTACACATGGCTTACCGCGCTTTGGGCTCGGTGCCCGCTGCGCAGGTTTGTGCCCCGGCCGTCGTTCTTTTCACGGTACCTGATGGCAGATGAACAGTGTGACGCGCCGCGGGATGTAGACTGGCTCATAGGTGCGCTGCTCGTCGTTCGCAGAACCGCACTTGTGCATCCAAGCCGTGCCTTCGACCCGCGGTACCGTTTCTATATGGAAGATGTCGATTTCTGTCTCGATATGTGGCAGAGGGGTTGGCGTGTCGTTCAGTTGCCCGAAATAATGGCAACACACCTGCACCGGCGGGCCAGCAAGAAGGTGCTTTCCAAGCCCGGTTTTCATCATTTCGTGAGTTTTATGAAGTTCCTCCTGAAGTACCGTGGACTTCCGCAGAGGGCAACGTGACCAGCGTTGCGAGCAAGAGCCCGGGGGGTCTATGGGGCCTTGCGGACCTCATCGCGTCGGTTTTTCGACAGAGGTGCGGCCGGAGAATTCTTCTCGCCGGGGCGAACGATGTGTTGGAGGATGTCAGGGAGACCCTGGCAAAGACAGCGGCGGGCACACCGGAAATCAGCGTGTTTTCATCAGAAGTTTTCGGCGACGGCAACCGTGGACTCAGCGCCGATGTGCAGCGGCTTGCACAAGAAGCCCTGCGGTCGGGCGCGCGGGAGGTCGTTCTCTTTTGCCCTGATGCTTCAGCGCGTGAGATTCTCGCTGCGACGCGAACTCTCATGGACCAAGGCCTGTGCGTACACGTGTTGGCCAACCGCCTTTGTGGGGTTGCGGGGCACCTATATTCGCACAACGGTCACCTCGCGGGTTATCCTTATGTGCAGTTCGGCAAAAGCCGCCGTGCCGCCGGGGAGATGCTCAAAAGGGCAATGGATATTACCATTTCCAGTTTGGCTCTCGTGGCGTTGTTGCCGGTATGGGCGCTTCTCATACCGGTACTCCTGGTTGTTCAGGGAAGTCCGGTTCTTCTGCGGCAACGCCGCGTCGGGCGTGCCGGCCGGAAGTTCCTGATGTACAAGTTCAGGACAATGTCCAAACAGAGCGAATGGCCGCCTGAAGACCAGCTCGAAGCGCTCAATACGAGAAACGGGCCGATGTTCAAGGCGCCCGACGACCCGCGCGTGACCCGGTTGGGGAAATGGCTGCGGCGCTTCTGCATTGATGAGACGCCGCAGATCATCAATGTGCTTGCGGGTGATATGTCATTGGTGGGGGCGCGACCGCCTCTGCCCGAAGAGGTTGACCGCTACCGTCAGTGGCACCACGAGCGCCTATGTGGCCACGTCGGCATAACCGGTTTCTGGCAAATCAGCAACCGCTCGGCCCTTGACTTCGGCGACGTCGTGCTTCTGGATTTCTATTACAACACAAGGGGCGGGCTCCTGCTGGATCTTAAGATACTTGCGGCGACACTTACAGCCGTCTTATCAGGTCGGGTGGTTTCCTGAAAACCGGCACGGATCTTGTGTGAAGAACTCGGTAAAACGCGAACTTGCCTTGCTGCTGCCACTTGTGGTGTTGGGAATATGCCTGCGCTACGCGCAGACGGCCCGCAACTTCGTCGTCTTGCGCGACAGCACCGAATACCTCAGGAC
>JAGHCE010000191.1 GCA_021160625.1 Planctomycetota bacterium
CCGCATGCTCCGCGTCGATGTAGGCCGCAACGCCCCCGGCTTTCTGGGCATTGGCCACCACCGAGAGGGCAAGCGTGGTCTTCCCGGACGACTCCGGGCCGAATATCTCCGCCACCCTGCCGCGCGGCATCCCCCTGCCGCCAAGTGCAATGTCAAGGGAGATGGCGCCGGTCGAGATACCGCTCACGTTGGAGAACATATTGGCCCCCAGCCGCATAATCGCGCCTCGGCCGTACTGTTTCTCGATCTGGGAAAGGGCCATGTCGAGAGCCTGCTCACGGTTGGCCGGGGGGCTTTCCCTGACCTTGCTCTGCTTCTTCGCGGAAGATTTCGCCATTTGGTCCTCCTCTCAGGGGCTCTTGGCCTCTCCCAACCCTACCGCGCCCATCCGCATGTAGCAGGCGCCTTCCGGGTGAAGCTCGCTCATATAAAGCACCAGTTCATTCGCCACGCTCCTGCCAAACTCACGCCGCACCACTCGTTCGAATGCATCCTCGGCCGCCTCGGCGTCAAGCGGCTCCCTGACCCTGCCGAGAGTGATGTGCGGTCTGAAAGCACGATTCTCCGGCCGGACCCCAAGGTCGGCGAGCCCCTCATCGAGGCGCCGGGCTATCCCGGAGAGGACGTCACCCTCACAGTCCACCCCCGCCCACAACACCCTGGGTCTTCGCCCCGTGGGAAACCACCCCAGGCCGCGAACCGCAAACTCCACCGGCTCCACGCCGGCCACACCGTGCCGCATCACCTCGAAAATATCGGGGATCGCCTGGTCGGCTACATCACCGACAAACTTCATCGTCAGGTGAATGCCGGCCGGCCTCACCCAGCGCACGCCCGCAAGACGCCCCATATCCCTCTGGGCCCTGCCGAGCCCCGAGCGCGTCTCGTCGCTTATGTCGAAAGCTATAAAGGTCCTCATAGGGCCTCACAACGCAAGCATTTCCCGGAACCCGTCCAGCCGCTTGTCGATGTCCTCCGGCGTTGCGGCGGCAAGCGCCTTGGTCCCGAGCCCCTCCACGGCAATGCTCGCCACCACCGTCGCGTAACCAAGGGCGCTTTTGAGCCCCGCGGCTGACCTGTCGCCCGTCGCCGCGATCCGGCCCATAAAACCACCTGCGAACGAGTCGCCCGCGCCCGTGGGGTCCTTGACGTCACTGGTAGGATACGCCGGCAGCGCCACGACTTGCCCGTCCCCACAGAGCATCGCCCCGTGCTCGCCCTTCTTGATGATGACAAGCCCCGGCCCCATATCCAGAATCTCGGCCGCCGCGTCCATCAGGACATCCCTGCCGGTGAGCATCCGGGCCTCGGCGTCGTTTAGCACCACGCCGTCCACCTCACCGAAAAGCGCTTTCAGCTCGTCCGGTGCGTTATCGATCCAGTAGTTCATCGTGTCGCAGACCACAAAATCCGCCTGCGGTAGCTGGCTTCTAACTGCGCGCTGCACGCGCGGACTGCCATTGGCAAGGAACACGTAACGAGTGTCCTCGTACTCCGGCGGAATCCGAGGATCAAACGTGCCGAAGACGTTCAACGCGACCTCCAGCGTCTCCGCCGCGCTCATATCCCCCTCGTAGCGGCCCTTCCAGGGAAAGGTCCCGCCCTCGGCAACGACGAGGCCCGTCGTGTCAATCCGGCGGCGTTTGAGCATCTCGACGTGCTGCGGCGGGAAATCGTTCCCGACGACGCCGACCAGGCGCACAGGGGTCAGGAGGCTCGCCGCCAAGCCAAAATACGTCGCGCTGCCCCCGAGGGCATCCTCAATGCGGCCGAACGGGGTCTCAATCGTATCCAGCGCTATCGATCCTACAACGAGAAGTGACAACTATGCCTCCTTTTCGGCCGCGCGCAGCAGGCCTTCGGTACCCTCTTCCAGCACGTGGTCGATTCGCCTGAGGCTCCGGCTGCGCCCGAGGAGCGCCAGCGTCTCGAATATCGGGGGGCTCACCATTGTGCCGGTTACGGCCGCCCTGACGGGCTGGGCGACCTTGCCGAGCCCTATTGCTTCTCGGTCGCAGTAGCCGCGAAAACAAGCCTCGATCTTTTCGGCCGTCCACTCCGGCTCGGCGGCCAGGATCTCACGAATGGCCGAGAGCCTCTCGAGTGCACCATCCTTGGCCAACACCTTCCTGACCGCTTTCGGCGCGTATTCCAAATTGTCCGTGAAAAAGAAGCGGGAAGGAGCCACCACATCCTCCGGCGTCCTCATACGCTGCCTGTACGCCTCGGCGAAGCCCCTCATCCAGGTATCGTCAAACTGCGACACCTCGACGCCCTGCCCCTCAAGGTACCCGGCCACCTCGGCCGCCAGGCGTTCGATGGGAAGATTCATTATGTACTGTCCGTTCATCCAGCCGAGCTTCTCGTTGTCGAACCGGCTGGAGACCTTGCGAATGCGGGAAACGTCGAATTTCTCGCACATCCCGGCAAGCGACATTATCTCGACGTCGTCGCCGGCCGACCATCCCAAAAGCGCGATGAAGTTGGCAAGCGCCTCCGGCAGGAACCCCTGTCTGCGGTACTCGCCGACCGACGTCGCTCCGTGCCGCTTCGAGAGCTTCTGGCCGTCGGGGCCCAGGATCATCGGGATATGGGCGAACTTCGGCGGCTCCAGTCCCAGCGCTTCGGAGAGAACGACCTGCCTCGGCATATTCGAGAGGTGCTCGTCGCCCCGGATTACGTGAGTAATTCCCATATCCGCATCATCAACGACGCAGGCGAAGTTGTACGCCGGGAACCCGTCCGACTTCACAATCACGAAATCATCCGCCAGCGACGTGTCAAACCGAACCTCCTCGTGGATAAGGTCCGAAACCTTGACTACCCTGTCGGGCATACGCATCCTGACGGCGCGGCCCTTTTCAGGGTCCTCGTCCCAGTAGGCCTCCCCGCTTTCCAGCAGGCGCTCGGCGGCCGCCTGGTACTTCTCCAGCCGCTCGCTCTGGAAATACGGCCCTTCGTCGGGTTTGATGCCCAGCCATTCGAGGCTTTCGAGAATCGCCTGAATGTATTTATCTTCGGAACGCTCGCGGTCGGTGTCCTCTATCCGGAGGATAAACTTGCCGCCGCTGTGCTTAGCGAAAAGAAAGTTGTAAAGCGCCGTTCGCGCGCCTCCGACGTGCAGGAAACCCGTGGGGCTCGGCGCGAAGCGCGTTCTGACGGCCCGGCTCATTGGATTTGCCTGACAAACGCCACCGCCGCGTAACCCACGACCTCTCTGTAGTCGCCGGTGACGTCGCCGCTGTTGGTGTACTTGATGAGCCTGCCCTCGGCGGCGCCGAGCTCTCTGGCCGCGGCCATCGCCGCCACGGCGGGCCCTACGCCGCACATCGAAATCCTGTAGCGGCCGACCACCTCCCAGAGCCCCTCTTCATCGAGGGCAAACATTCGCTCGATGGCCAGGTGGTCCTTCCGGGAGGCCTCTTCGGCGCTCTCGTAGTGCGTCATATCGCTTGAGGCCAGAACCAGAACCTCGGTTGCGGTCTTTTGCGCCGCCGCCGCGATGGCGCCGCCGAGCTCGACGAGCCGCCCGTAGTTCTGCTCCCCGATGCAGATGGGCACGATCTTGACGTCGCCCCTTCGGTATTGCAGGAAGGGGACCTGGACCTCTATCGAATGTTCGTGCATATGCGAGGCGGTATCGCTCTCGACGAAGGGCGCCGCATTCCTGATTGCGTCGGCGAGTTCCTCGTCAACCGCGGCCTCGCCGAAAGGCGTCTGCCACGCGCCCCGGTCGTACAGGCCGTAGCGCGCACCGATGCCGCGATGGTTGGGCCCGAGGATGACGACCGTCCCAGGCACGTCAACAGCCGCAAAAAGCGCCCCGGCCGCCGCCCCGGAGTATATGTAGCCCGCATGAGGCGAAAGAGCCGCCACGGCCCCAGGCGCTCCCACCCCGGAAACGACGAAGCTGTCCAGCATCGCCTCCAGCCTGTCCTTTTCCGCCGGATAGAAAGCCCCTGCCACAGCCGGTTCGCGCAACATCTCTCAATTCTCCGGAAAATGCTATGCCAGTATGCTGTGCCCGGCCCGCTCAACCGCCGGTTTCACAAACCCTTACTATATTCCCGTAAGGCCCCTGCTTCAAGCCAAATCCGATGCCCGCACGGGAGGTCGCGCCCTGGGGATTTTGTGCTGGAAACGACCGAAAGCGTGCCATATAATGCCGGTAGGTGTTATAGCGCACCTGCGCGGAAGGCCGCAGATTGTTGGAGGCGCGAAGATGAGAAAGATAATCGCCGTCCTCGTAGTCCTTGTCTTTTCGAGTCCGCTTATCGCCCAGAGTGTCGGGCCTCCTCCATCGGCGTCGGTCGCCGGCGTGACAAACGCAGGCTGGGAAGTTGGAATGTGCCACGAGGCCAGTTTCGGGCAGCTTGTACAACAGAAGGATCCAGCGGTCACCCCCGCGGACATCATAGCCCGTACCGGTGAGAGCACCCAGGCCTGCTGGATGCGAGGGTTCGGTGGCTATACGCTTTTCACGCACCCGCGCTGGATTGATGCAGGGGCACTCGTCGAGGCCGCGCGTCTCTCGGGCGTCGGGATACACGTGGGCTATGGAAGGGGCCACGGGAGGGGGCCCGCCGAGAAGAAGGCCGCCGACACGGTCACAATGTTCAAAAGCGAGGCTCAAGCCGTCCTCCATCTCAAGGAAGTCATCGCAGGCGGGGCACCAGTCCAGGTCCATACCGATATGTACTACCTGGACCCCGCTTCCTATGATCATTGTAATCACCGAATTGTCGTCCACGGCTACGACGCCGACAACATCTACTACACTGACAACGGCGGCGACGACGGAACCAAGGAGAATATCGCCCTGCCCTGGGCGGACTTCCTCGACGCGTGGAGCAAGACACCGCTTCTCAACCCGCGATTTCCCGCCGCTCCCTACATAATGATCTACCTTGCCAACGACCCGTCGCTTTCCGATGACGACTGGACGCTGTGTTGGCTTGCGCTCGACGCGTTTAACTCCACGCCCAGAAAGCTGACCGGCCCCGACGCCATCCGCGCGGCGGCCGAGGCCCTTCGAGACGGCGGGGATCCGGACGTCGTTTTGAACATTGATATGTGCAGCACATTCGCGCATTTGAGGCCCTACTTCACCGATTACCTGACGCAGACGGGATATCTCGCACTTGCCGCCGAGTGGCAGAATTCCTGCGACCTCTGGAACGAGATGGCTTTCAACCCCTTGTTCGACTGGAACACCGCGCCCGATGTACTTGACAGCATTGCAGACATTGAAGAAGACGTCTTGACTCAGTTGGCTGCGCTTGCCGCTGGCGTCGACCCCATATGCGTGATGACGCCCGACGACGGAGACAACCTGTCCTCGCCCGGCACAAACATATTCAGGTGGGCGGCGCTGCCCGAAGTCAAAAAAACCGTCCTGCAGCTGGCTATGACGGGGGACTTTGCAGACAGGCACAACGTCAAGAAGTTCATCCCCAAGCCGCGCAAGTTCTTCGTGACGATGACCGAGCGCAAATGGCTGACCGTCCTGCGCAAGGACGGCGGCGACCGCCAGCTGACCTGGCGCGTCACCGGTCTCGGCAGGCAATCCGATATGACGAGCGCAGAGCGGACCCTCACCTGGGACCTGCAACAGATCACGCAGGTAGCGCCCACCGACGGATATCTGTTTGCCGAAGATGAGCTCGTCACCTTCACCTTCGTCGCACCGGACATCGCCAAGAGGCCCAAGGTCATCATCAGCACCACCGGCAACTTCACGGATAGGACCCACCGGAAATATCGTATCGTCCTGACGCCGAAGAGAAACGAGTCGCAGGTCTCCTTCAGGACGAACACGCTCAAGATCCTGCGTAGGAAAGACAACGGCGACAATCTCGCTTACTGGCGTGTTGAAGACGCGGCCTCAAGGCTCACAACCGTCGAGCCTTCCCTCGTGCGGCAGCTGAACATGCCGTAGCACGGGTAGTATCCCAAACACAAGGAGCCGCCGCAATCCGACCGGCAGCCCCCTCCAGTTGCGCGTATCGCGCCAATCCCTCCTACCGAGCTTCGTAGCAGCCGATGTCGTATGCGGCGCCCTGGGGCCGCGTCGTGCCTTCGAGATCGGTTTTGACGTCCTCCAGGATCTTCCCTGCATCGATTGCGGGTGAGCCGGCTTTAAGGTGGTAGTCATCGTGCACCGGGTCAACAAAGAGATCGGCTTCGGACGCCTGGAGCGAGTGTTTGTCGTAGCCGAGCTCTTGCCACTGGGCGAAGGTGAGTATCTGTGCATTGTCGTCGATGCCGAAGTGCTCCACCACGACGTTGTAATCCGACTCGAAGCCCTCCTCGGCGCTCTTGTCCATACAAATGCTGCCGACGGTCTCACGGGTACTTCGGTGGTAAAAGATATTGTTGAAAAGCTTGTTGCCGACGGCGTCGGGCCGGCCGGGGTTATGGTTCCGGATGACGACGGCGTACCATGCATCCTTAGGCATCACGAAGGTGTTGTTGTAGACGTGGTTGTGCCGCGAGGCAATTGCGGCATCAATCCCGTATAGCGCAATGCCCTTGCCCGTTCCGTAGCAAAGGTTGTTTCTCACTACCGAGCGCTCGATCCCGTCGAAGGAGAGATCCGTGCCGGGTGTGCCGTTGCGCGCGGAGATGTTGTTTTCGATGAGGCTGTTGGAAAGTATCCCGTCGCCGCCCATCGAGATATCGCCGTTGTTGTGAAAACCGGCGCTGCCGTTGTCGTGCGAGTAGTTTTTGCGGATGACGTTGTAGTCGCCGGAATTGGAGTTGTAGAAGCCTTCCTGCTTGTTGTTGTAA
>JAGHCE010000014.1 GCA_021160625.1 Planctomycetota bacterium
ATCATCTCAAACTGCTGGACCTCTTCGGTGATGATGCTGTCGGTCCTCAGCCAGCAGCCGGCGCGAACAGCCATATCGATTACGGCGTCATTGCCGACGCGGGAGATGTCGGGCTGGGTGTTTACCGCCAGCGGCGTTTTCTTCCAGGTCTCGATTTGGAACCGCGTCATATCCAGGAAGGTCTCCAGCGCCGTTGCGTAGTCGGGAAGTGACGTCGTGGTGAAGCTGCCGCTGTGGCCCTCGCCCCACAGGCCGTACTGCATCAGGTCCATCCACTCGACGACCGGGTTATCATCGAACTCGGCGGCCAGGAGTTCGTTGAGTTCCCGAAAGGCCTTCTGGAACTCGCCGTGGTGGTATTCGGGTTCCTTGAAGTCGTGCTCACCGCTTTCCGCAATCCCGCGCTTGCCGAGCGTCACGAGGGGCACCTTCTCGGCCAGGAAGTCCGGGATGGCGAGCGTCGGACAGATGTTCGGGCTCGACATCTGGATGCGAAGGCCCAGCCCCAGGCCCAGTTCCTTGCACAGCGACAGCGCCAGTTTGAAAACGGGGTTGAGGTCGAGCCTGCCGGGCCGGCTCTGGACGTCGCGCCAATCGCAACGGATGTAGAGCTTGTCGCAGAAAGGGAGATTGGCAAGCTTCGTGACGGACTCCTCGACGCTTTCTCCCTCAACCGGCGGCGGCCCGTTTTCCTCCCAGGCGTAGCCGATAATGCCCATACCGAAGTTGCGCACCGCCCCCTCGGCCGGCATCGTGAGCATAAGGAGCCGCCAGCCGGCGTCCTGGAAGACGTCAAAGGGGCCCTGGTTGAGCCGGTCGAGCGGCGCCGGAATCGCGCCCCAGTCATAATCGCTGAAGTTGTGGAAGGGTACGTAAGGTCCGTTCACGGGCGGTTCCATCGGTTTCTGCGGCATTTCTCTCTTCCTTTCGGCATCAGGGTGCAACCGGAAAATCATCGCGATAAGACCCGTTCCGGGACACAGCGTAGGAAGTCCCCTTCCTGGAGTCAACAGGCAAACGGGCCGCGGGCGGTTTGACAGCTCATCGCTTTCCGGGAGAATGTCTGCCTTGCAGTCGGGAGGACTTCCTTATGGAGGATGGTGTGGTGGCGGATGCAAAAGATGCGCGAGAGGTCTTCGGCGGGGCGCAGTGGATATGGCCGCTGCCGCAAGGCTACGACTTAGTCAATTACTTTATGCAGGCGCGGCGGACATTCCGCCTTGCGTCGGTGCCTCGGCGCTGTCTCATCAAGGTGACGGCGGACTCGCGGTACAAACTCTTCGTGAATGGAAAGTATGTCTGCCGGGGCCCGGCGCGCGGATTCCAGGTGAGGTGGCCGTACGACGAGGTGGACATCGCGGCGTACCTCGTCGGCGGCGCCAACGTGGTGGCCGTCCTTGCCCATTCGTACGGCGAGGGTAACGACCAGTACATCACCGCCAGCGCCGCCGGCGCGATGTTGCGAGGACGTGCCGGGCGCGTCGACTTTTCAACGGGCCCTTCGTGGCGGGTTCGTCGGGCTCCCGGCTACGCGAGGCACATTGCCCGCGCCACGCGGCAGCTCGGCTTCGAGGAGTCCTTCGACGCGCGGCTCGACGACGGCTCGTGGCTTTCTGCTTCCTATGACGACTCGGACTGGGACGAGCCGGCCTGCACCGCGGCGGGCGCGATGCCGTGGCACTTCGCCGAGAGCCGAGGCATACCGATGATGCGCGAGGAGATTGTCGCGCCGAGGGCGATTGCGGCCGAATGCGCGGGCCGATCGGCTGCAGGCTGGCGCGAGGCGGAGAACCTCACGATCAACTTCCTTCGCGAGCGCCGCCGCTGGCAGGCTTCGGAAACGAAAAGCCGCCGCTCGAAGTCAGGCATCACGTTCACCGCGGCCGCAGCGGGCCGGGGCAGCTTTCGCGCGTACGTTATCGACTTCGGCGAGGAGGTCGTCGGCTCGATCGGCATCGAGGCAAGCGTCGCCTCGGGCGGCGAGGCCATCGACATCCAGGCCTGTGAGACCCTGACAGGTCTTGTGCCGGACGTTGCCGACCCTACCACCGGTTGCAATATCGCGATTGCCAATCGCCTCACACTCGCCAGGGGCAAAACGCGCCACGAGCAGTTCGAGCCGTGGGGGCTGAGGTACGTCGTCGTTGTGGTCAGGGAGACCAGGCGGCCGCTTGCAATCAAGGTCCACCTGAGGACTACCCTTTATCCGCTTGACGTCAAGGCGGAGTTTCATTCCAGCGACGCCGTGTCAAACGACATTTACGACATATGCGTGCGGACACAGCGCTGCTGCATGCTCGACGCCTATGTCGACTGCCCCTGGCGCGAGCAGGCGCAGTGGTGGGGCGACGCGCGCGTCCAGGGGGCCAACACATTTCACCTGGCCGCCGATGCGCGTCTCTTCGCGCGAGGGATACGCCAGATTGCCGTCCAGGAGGTGCCCAACGGCCTGACGTACGGGCTCACCCCGGCAGACGTCCACCACTGCATCCTGCCGGACTACACGCTGACGTGGATTATGACGCTGCGGGACTATTACTGGCAGACCGGCGACACGACGCTGGTCAGGAAGCAGGCCGATAGGATGTGGAGAGCGCTTTCGTACTTTGACGGAGTCACCAAATCGAACGGCCTCATCGCTCACGACGAGCGCTACTGGCTTTTTCTCGACTGGGCCGATATTTCCAAGGAGGGCTTCCCGGTCGTTTACAACATAATGTATTTCCAGACACTTGTCACGGCTGCGCGGCTTTTCCGGCTCATACGAAAGACGACCCGCGCGGCCGAGTGCGACCGCCGGGCCGCGAGGCTGCGCCGGGCGATAATAGGACACCTTTATGACGCGAAACGCGGCGCTCTTTATGGAGGCCTCGACCTGAAAGGCAAACCCGTCAAGGCCGAAGCTCCTCATGCCTACGCGCTCGCGATCCTGTCGGGCCTCCTGCCGAAGGAGTCGGCGCGTTTTGCCGAGGAGAAACTGCTTCCATTGGTGCGGGGGGAGAATCCAAAGCTTGGCGGCGACGCGGGCGGCCTGCCCTACGCGGCGGGTGCAACGCCTTCGCCGTTTTTTATGCATTACGTTTTCGAGGCGCTAAAAACCACGGGCCATCGCGCAAAGGTCGTCGACTGCATCCGCAGGTGGTGGAGCGTCTTTGCCGAATGGGGCCTCACCACGACTGCGGAGGTGTGGCAGCGGCCCAGGGGCCGCAACAGCGCCTGCCATGCCTGGAGCGCGCACCCGGTCGTGCATCTCTCCAACATAGTGCTGGGCGTGACGCAGGCGGCGCCGGGCTGGCGGAAAATCGAGTTCGCTCCGCTTGTGGAGGCGCAGGCAAGCGCGCGAGGAAAGGTGGCGACGCCGCTCGGCGCGGTCGAGGTTGCGTGGGAGGCCGCCGACGGCGAGGCGTTGGTGAAGCTGGCGCTGCCTGGTGGGATGTCGGCGAAGGTGGTGCTGCCGGGAATCAGAAAAACCGTAAAGGGCGGGCGACACCGTTGGACGATTAAAGATGGGGTGAACGGATACGCTTCTTGAACAGGGGGCTTGTCAGGGTGTTGATGATCGCTCGTGCTCTAATGGTACTGGCCGTGGTCGGCGTTGCTGCGGGGGCTGTCCTGGCGGATACGGTCGTAATGAAAAACGGCGACCGCATAACGGGGAAGGTAATCAAGCTCGCCAGTGGCAGGCTCACCGTCGAGACGGCGTATATGGGAAAGGTGGAAATCGATTTCGCCGAGGTCGGGTCCATCGTTACCGAAGACCGGGTAGCTGTCAAGGTCCAGGACGGTTCGCTGCTCGTCGGCGTGCTTGGCTGGCGGCAAGGGGCACAGGCGTCGGTTACGAGCGGGGAGGTCGTCCACACCATCCCAGCCGGCGAAGTTACCGCGTTCGGCCCGGTGGAGGGGCCCGGGCCTGTGAGGTGGACGGGTTCCTTCGAGATGGGAATAAGCGGTCAGTCTGGTAACTCCGAGACGCTGCGGGGCAACGCGAAGCTCGCCGTCGAGCGCAAGTACGAGCGCTTCGCGATAGAGGGCTACGCCTGTGGGCGTTATGCGCGCGAGGACGGCCGGCAAAGCGACAACCAGCAGTCTGCAGGTGCCCGGACGGAGACACAGGTGGGCCGGAGGAGTTTCTGGTACAGTTCACTCGACCTCGAGCGCGACGAGATCAAGGACCTGGACCTGAGAACGGCCGTCAGTTTCGGCATAGGCCACAACTGGTGGAAAGAGGATGCCAATTATTTCAAGACCGGCATAGGCGCGGGCTTCACGCACGAGTCCTTCCGGGACGATGATGACGAGATTTACCCCGCAGCGGAAGTCACCGCCGGCTACTCCCGGAAATTGAACGGTCTGCTGACCTTCGCTAACGACACGAAGGTACTTCTCGACCTCAACGACATAGACGGCTGGCGCGCCGAGAACGATGCCTGTCTGTCGGTTTCTCTTACCGATAACGGCAGCTGGAAGCTGAAAATAGGCGTCAATCACGAGTATGACAGCAGCCCTGCGGCCGACATCGACAGGCTCGACACGTACTATTACGTCAACGCCGTCAGGAAGTTCTAAGGGGCTGTGGCTCGTCCGGCACAGAACTCGCGGCGACCGGCTACGGCAGGCGTCTGAATGCCTCTGGGACCGGGCGGCCGGTCTTTTCGAGCGCATCGAGGCGCTGCCAGACAAACTGCATAAAGAGCGACGGCTGTGCCCACCGGGGGCTTGAGACGAGGATTATGGCGCGTTGCTCGGTCTTGAGGCCCTCTTCGTATCTGCCGAGCGCCATCAGGAGTGCGGCCTTCGTGTCGAGATACTCCGGCCGAAGCGGCGCGAGCGCCAGCGCCAGTTTCGAATACTTTAAGGCCTCGTGGGTGCTCCTGGCACACATCGCCGAGAAGACAGCGAAGTTGTTGTATGCGTCGGCGTCTTCGGGGCTTGAGGCGATGCGGCGCTTCAGGCGGCCGGCGACGAGGTCGTAAACGGCATCGGCCTCTTCGGTCTTGCCGGCCCTTTCCAGTGCGCCGACGATGTTCGCGTCGGCCGCCACGCTGACGGGGGAGCTTGCCGCCGCGTCGCGAAGCACTGCAATCCCTGCGGAGGAGTCGCCTGCGTCAATCGCCGCAAGCCCCTCAAAGAAGGCCACCCAGTAGTCCACTTCCTGCATCGTGATAATGCTGAAGTCACCGTACTCCGCCGGCCTTCGGGCCCTTTTCATAATCGACGCCGCCTTTTGGTTCCTGCCCGAGAGGTGGTAGTACGACGCCAAGTGCAGGTACGAGAACATATCAAACTGGCTATCGGCCGGGTAAATGCTCGTTATCTTCACGTAGATCGCCGAGGCAACCGAAGGGATGCCCTTGCGGAGATATTTCTCGGCGAGGTCGTAGAGGACGATTTCCGAGTCGCCTGCCGAGGCGAGGGCGCGCTTGAGATAGGTGCGGAACTTGTCGGTGAGATGCGCTTCGGCACAGGCAAGCGCCGAGAAGATAAGCACGTCGACGTCCTGCGGGGATTGCAGGCGGGCGACGGCCAGGCGGCCCTGGGCGTCGCCGAGGCGGCCCAGGCGCATCTCCAGCTCGGCCAGCATTACGAGTTGGGCGGTTGCACTTGTGCCCTCTTCGTCGGCCTTGACGAGAAGGTTGCAGGCCTCGGCATACCTGCCGGCGCGGTAAAGCGCTTGGGCGGCGGCAACGGGCGCGGTATCCTTCGAGCCGGTGCCTGCCGCCTCGTCGGCCATTGCGGCGCCACGGAAACCGAGTAAACACAGGCCGAGGGCCGGGACGACAACGGACTTTATGAGATGTTTTTTCAGGATGTCTCAACCTTTCCGTGAAAAGAACGTCTTGATACATTCGGCCACGTATTCCTGCTCCTGGTCGGTCAGTTCCGGGAATATCGGGAGGGCGAGGACCTCCCTTGCCGCCTTCTCGGCAACCGGCAGGGAACCTTCCGCGTAGCCCAGATCCGCGTAGCATTCCTGGCGGTGCAGCGGCACGGGGTAGTATATCTCGGTGCCGATGCCCTTTTCCTTGAGATACTCGCGAAGCGAATCGCGCTCGGGCACGCGGATCGTGTACTGGTTGTAGATATGGCGGCGAAGCGGCACCTCGACGGGTGTTACCGCCGGGGAGTCGGCTAAAAGACGGTTGTAGAGTGCTGCGTTTTGGCGGCGGCCTTCGTTCCACCTCTCGAGGTGCGGGAACTTGACGAGCAGAACCGCCGCCTGCAGGGCGTCGAGCCTTGAATTCATTCCGACAAGTTTGTGGTAGTACTTCGGGCGAGAGCCATGCAGCCGCAGGATGGAGAGGCGGTCGTAGAGCCCGTCATCGTTCGTCGTGACCATACCTCCATCGCCATAGGCGCCGAGGTTTTTCGTCGGGAAAAAACTGAAGCATCCGCACGTTCCCAGCGACCCTGCGCGGCGGTCCTTGTAGTGCGAGCCGATTGCCTGCGCCGCGTCCTCGATTACGGGGATGGAGGCCTCCTCGGCCACGGCGTTTATCTCGTCGGCGTCGGCGCACTGGCCGAAGAGGTGAACGGGAATTATGGCCTTTGTGCGTTCGGTGACGGCGGGCTTTATGAGCTCGGGGTCGATGTTGTACGTGTCTGGCTTGATGTCGACGAAGACAGGCGTAGCCCCCAGCCGGGAGATGGAGCCCGCGGTGGCAAAGAACGTAAACGGCGTCGTGATGACCTCGTCTCCCGGTCCCACGCCCAGCGCCCACAGCGCCAAAAGAAGCGCATCCGACCCGGAGGCGCACGCCACGGCATACCCGGCGTTGCAGTGCGCGGCGATTTTTTCCTCAAGTTCCTTTACGTTCGGGCCCATTATGAAGTACTGCGTCGCCAGGACGGCGTCGATGGCTTCCTTCACGTCCAGTTCGATCGAGGCGTACTGGCGTTTCAAATCAAGAAGCGGAACCTGCATAAATCCCTCCTCGCAGTCCATTCGGTGTCCGTAAGATGCAGCCAATCCCCGCCCGGTGCGCCCCGCAAGCGTCACCCAATATCCTCCTCGTCGGCAAATTCCAGCGCCAGGCCGCCGTCGTCGCCTCTTTCGACACGCACAACCTGGGCCTCGCCGTTTATCGCCTGGATGGCCAGGTGGTCCCCTTCTCCCGTCGGGACGCCGAGGATATACTCGACCTGGTCGCCGTAGTCGGGCGAATCGTTGAGCGGCACAACGACGTACATACCTCGCCTGGAGACGTTGCGCGTGCGGCCCTTGACGAACTTCGCGCTGCGGTGAAACCTCACCCAGGCCGTCCAGGCCGCAATTTTTCTCGGGTAGCGCCTCTTGTGATCGGGCATTGGCCCTCGCACCTCCCGGCACAATAATACATACGCGCCCGGCGGCCTTCAACGTTTTTAGGCCCTGTTTGAAAACCCCACCGCTGTCCCACCGGGATCTGGCCGGCGGTTCCTGCGGCGTAATGGTTTGACACGGTTGACCAGTCGGCATAAAATCCCATCCGGTTCGGTGACGGGCCGGCCGTGTCCGGTATTCCTGGAGTTTCTTAGTATTGTGCATGGGAGGTGGACCTTGCAGGAGGCGCCGAGCTTTGCCGAGAAGGTCCTCTCCGGCGTTGAGGAAGCGGCCGAAGTCGCCGGGAACCTGCACGCCGCAGGCAAGACGATCGTCTTTACCAACGGCTGCTTCGACATTCTGCACGTCGGCCACGTCCGCTGCCTCGAAGACGCCCGGAGGCTGGGCGACTACCTCTTCGTGGGGATAAACAGCGACAGGGCCGTCGCCGCCTTGAAGGGCGAGGGCCAGCCGGTGACGCCCGAAAACGAACGTGCGGAAGTCTTGAGCGCCCTCGAGGCGGTGGATTTCGTCTTTGTCTTCGATGACAACACGGCCGACGCCTGCATCCGTGCGGTTCGCCCCAATATCCACGCCAAGGGCACCGACTACACCGAGGAGACGGTTCCTGAGAGGGGCACGGTTGTTTCCTGTGGCGGCAGGGTCGCCATAGTGGGAGATCCAAAGCGCCATTCAACCAGTGACATACTCTCCAAGCTGCGGGTCTGAAAGGAGCCGGAAGTGCGCAACAGTTTTGAAAACCCGCTTGTGGCGCGCTGGGGCGCCAATGAGACGAGCGCGATCTTTTCGCCCGACAGGAAGTTCCGCACGTGGCGGGCGCTCTGGATTGCGCTGGCAAAGGCCGAGAAACAGCTCGGGCTCGGCGTTTCCGACGAGCAGATTGCCGAGATGGAGCGGTTCCGCGACGAGATAAACTACGCCGACGCCGAGGCGCACGAGCGCGAGACGTTCCACGATGTGATGAGCCACGTCTGGGCCTACGGAATCCAATGTCCCAATGCCCGGCCCATAATCCACCTCGGCGCCACCAGCGCCTACGTCGGCGACAACACGGACCTTGTCCTGATGCGGGAGGCGCTGGGCGTCGTTGCGCGCAAAATCGCCGCCGCTGCGAGTGCCCTGGCCGATTTCGCCGGGCGGTACCGTGCGCTGCCAACGCTTGCGTTTACGCACTTCCAGCCGGCCCAGCTCACCACGGTCGGCAAGCGGGCCTGCCTGTGGATCCAGGACCTCCTTCTCGACCTCGAAGCCGTGGAGCGCCTCGAACGCGAGATGCCCTTTCTCGGCGCCAAGGGCACTACGGGCACACAGGCGAGCTTCCTTGCGCTCTTCGACGGCGACCACGAAAAGGTGAAGAAGCTCGATGTGCTCGTCGCCGAGGAGGTAGGTTTTGACAGGCTTGTCGAGGTGAGCGGCCAGACCTATCCGCGCAAGATAGACTACACGGTTCTTTCGGCGCTTTCGGGTGTCGCGCAATCGGCATCGAAGTTCGCAAACGACATCCGCCTCCTGGCGCACTTGAAGGAAGTCGAAGAGCCGTTCGGAAAAAAGCAGATAGGCTCATCTGCGATGGCGTACAAGCGCAATCCGCTGCGGTCCGAGCGGATCAATTCGCTTTC
>JAGHCE010000044.1 GCA_021160625.1 Planctomycetota bacterium
GGCCTGCCTTGCGACCTCCTCGGCGGCTTTCCTGGCCACTTTGGGATCGCCGAGGTAGTAGTGCTTGAGGGGCCTTAGGGCGTCGTCGAGCTCGTAGACCAGCGGAATCCCTGTCGGGATGTTGAGGCTGGGGATTTCGTCGTCGGGGATGTCGTCAAGATACTTTACGAGCGCTCTAAGCGAGTTGCCGTGGGCCGAGATGATGACGCGCCGGCCTTTGCGGACGGCAGGGGCAATTGTGGAATGCCAATACGGCAGGAAGCGCCAGACGGTATCCTTGAGGCACTCGGCAACAGGCAGCTCGTCAGGCAAAAGCGAGGCGTACATCGGGTCCCGTCCGGGGAAACGCTCGTCGTCGGGGGTCAGCGCCGGCGGGCGCACGTCGTAACTTCGCCGCCAGATATGCACCTGGTCGGCGCCGTGCTTTTCGGCGGTTTCGGCCTTGTTGAGGCCCTGGAGGGCGCCGTAGTGCCGCTCGTTGAGGCGCCAGGAGCGCTCCACGGGGATCCACATAAGGTCCATATCGTCAAGGACTGTCCAGAGCGTCCGAATCGCGCGCTTCAGGACGGAGGTAAAGGCCAAGTCGAACGTATAACCGCCCTCCGCCAAGAGCCGCGCCGCCTCGTGCGCCTCCCGGACGCCGCGCTCGGAGAGGTCCACATCCGTCCAGCCCGTGAAGATGTTCTCCAGATTCCAGACGCTCTGGCCGTGCCTCAAGAGAACGAGCTTGTGCACGCTTTGCCTCCATCAGAGAAACCTCGCCAGATTGTCCCCCTGTGCGCCGGGAGTCACAGTGTGCTCAGCGAGGCTATGGGGTCGATGCGCCGGAGCTTTCGGAGATGCCGAGCATTTTGGCGGCGTTGCCCCAGAGGACCAGGCTCTGGGTCCCGAAATCGACCTGCAGGTTCTGGAAAAGGTCGCGGTAGAATGCTACTACGACCTCCGGCTGCGGGCCGCCGGTGCCGAAAACGATCTTGCGGAATATGTCCTGGTTGACGCTCTCGTCGTGCAGGCGGTGACGAATGCCCCCTGGCAGCAGGTATACATCCTTGAACATAAACATCTGGCGGAACCACGAGAGCGGCAGACCCCTGAGCACCCCTCCCGACATATCGAAATAGACGCGCTTGTTGTAGAGCATCGCGGCCATCGCCTCGTAAAACCAGGGGCTGCCGAGCTGCGACCCGACGATGTAAAGATCGGGGAAGAACCTCGCCACGCTGTCAAGAAAGGCCGGGCGCGTGTATTCGATCCGGCACTTGATGCCGCCGCGCATATCGCCCGTGCGAAAACACGCCGGCATACCGATCTCTTCAAGCTTCTCGTAAACGGGAAAGAATCTCTCGTCATCGTAAGGCGCCGGCGGCTCCGTGAAATGAACCGCCCGGAAACCGTCCCGCTTGAACGCCTCGATGTCGGCCGGCGTCGCCTTCGATATGTCGGTCTCGGCGATAGGGACAACGAAATCGTCGGCCAGCTTGTAGGCCGCCATCGCGAGCTTGTTGTCACCGGCCAAGCAGACCTTATCCATCCCAGGTGCACGATAGAAATGGATTCTTTCCTCGGGGTCATCCCCCTCACGGATGTGGGCATGTACATTGATGATCATAGCGAGCCTCCCCGGCTCTCGCGCCACGCCTCCTTTCTACCGCAAAAGACGGCGACAGTCAAGGAGAACTTTGCGGCCAACCGACAGCCGGCGGACCTGCGTAGTGTCACTGGGCCTGTTATGCGGCACACAGGTGGGCGATTTCCCGTTTCCGATACAATCCCGCAAGACAGGTCGTCTGCGTCTTCGCAGGCCGCCTGCCGGATCAGGCTCGGTCCATGGTTTCCGACGCCACGGGCTCTCCACGCAGTTCTTTCGACCCGAAGGGAAAGTTGGTAGAATAGGTTCGCGCGTCAGCGGTCCGCGGCAATGGGAGGCTCTTGCCGTGCAGGCGTCCCGGCATTATCGCAGAAAAACGCCGGGATAAGCAGGCTGCCGCGTCAACGGCAGGTGCCGCTATCTGCCGGGGCCCCTTGCAGGGCAGCGGGGCGCTCGGTAAACTCTGCCGATGCGGGATATGGCCCGGTAACGAAGCTGCGAGGTATCGAGTTGAAATGAGCAATCACGAAAAGAGCACCGGCAACAAAGAAACCCCCGAGCGCTCCGACTTCATACGCGAAATCATCAAGCGCGACGTCGCCGACGGGAAAAACGGCGGCAAGGTGGCCACGCGCTGGCCGCCCGAGCCCAACGCCTACATCCACATCGGCCACGCCAAGGCCATAAACATCAATTTCGGCATCGCCGAGGAGTTCTCCGGCAAATGCAACCTCCGCTTTGACGATACCAACCCCACCAGGGAGGAGCAGGAGTTCGTCGACGCCATAAAGCAGGACATCAGGTGGCTCGGTTTCGACTGGGAGGAGCGCGAATACTACGCCTCGGACTACTTCGACAGGCTCTACGAGTGGGCCGTCGAGCTCATCAAGAAGGGCAAGGCCTACGTCTGCGACCTGTCGGCCGAAGAGGTCAGCAAGACCCGAGGCACCCTTACCACGCCCGGTACCCATAGCCCCTACCGTAATCGCCCCGTTGACGAGAACCTCGACCTCCTGGAGCGAATGCGCGCAGGCGAGTTCCCCGACGGCTCGCGAACGCTCAGGGCCAAAATCGATATGGTCCACCCCAATATGAATATGCGCGACCCCGTGATGTATCGCATACTTCGCGCTACCCACCACCGCACCGGCGATAAATGGTGCATCTATCCGACCTACGACTGGGCCCACGGCCAGTCGGACTCCATCGAGGGGATAACACACAGCCTGTGCTCGATCGAGTTCGAAAACCACCGCCCCTTGTACAATTGGTTCCTCGACGAGCTCGGAGTCCATCACCCTCGGCAGATCGAGTTCGCACGCCTCAACATTACCTACACCGTGCTGTCGAAACGGCGGCTCGTGGAGCTCGTAAACGGCGGCCACGTCGAGGGCTACGACGACCCCCGCCTGCCGACGCTTGCGGGGCTGCGCCGGCGAGGCTATACGCCCGAGGTCATAAGGGAATTCCTGGCCCTCATCGGCGTCGACAAGACCGACAGCACCGTCGACGTGCAGCTCCTTGAGCACTGCCTCCGCCGGAACCTGAACCTCCGCTCCCCCAGGCGAATGGGAGTCCTGCGGCCGGTCAGGCTCGTCATCGACAACTACCCCGAAGGCCGCGTCGAAGAAATGGAGGCGGTAAACAATCCCGAAGACGCCTCCGCCGGCACCCGCGCGGTACCCTTTTCGAAGGTGCTCTACATCGAGCGGGACGACTTCCGCGAGGTGCCGCCGCCGAAGTACTGGCGGCTGGCCCCCGGCAGGGAGGTGCGCCTGCGATACGCGTACTTTGTCACCTGCACCGGTGTCGTCAAGGACGATGCCGGCAACGTCGTCGAGGTCCACTGCACCTATGACCCGGCGACCAAAGGCGGCGACGCCCCCGACGGCCGGAAGGTCAAGGCCACGCTTCACTGGGTCTCAGCCGAGCACGCCTTGCAGGCGGAAGTGCGACTTTACGATCACCTCTTCATCAAGAAAGACCCCACCGATTATCCAGAAGGCGCCGACTGGACGGCGAACCTCAACCCCAAGTCGCTCGAAGTGATAACCAACGCCCGCGTCGAGGAGTCACTCGCCGACGCCGCCGTCGGCAGCCGCTGGCAGTTTGAACGCCTCGGCTACTTCTGCGTCGACCCGGACTCCAGGCCCGGCGCACTCGTTTTCAACAGAACGGTGACGCTGAGAGATACCTGGGCAAAGATCCAAAAAGCGCAAAAGGCAGGCAAATAGTCGCGCCGCACGCAAAAAGGGGACAGTATACTTTGTGAACATTGTGGCGTGAGCAGCCGACAGGGGCACGGAAACAAGCATACTGTCCCCTTTTTATCCCGGTTTAGGTGAGACAGTCTGGGATCTCTTCAAATGATTGACATGACCAATAATGAGGACATCGCACATCATGCTTAGCTGGAAAGAAGTTCTGTCGCACGGCGCGCTGCGCATTACTTGGATTCTGTCGTTCTCTATTCTACTTCTTTGTGCTCCAGACACCTATGGTGCTTCACTTCACAGGTTCGTTGTGCGTGCAGACATACCTGGCTGGCAAGGCCCTGTTTGCTGGGCAGCAAGGGGGCAAACGATCAGGGTTAGGGCTGAGGGAAGGTGGACCATAGACGTCGGAGGAAAACCGCCTGTCGGGCCCGCAGGCTATCAACATCAGCCGCCATACGGCAGGTTTCGTTTCGGTGCCCTGATCATGCAGATCGGTTGTCAGACTGACGACCTTTCCGCTAAAGAAGCCCCGAAGCGCCCGCCTGTAGTGTTTGAGCGGCATGCGGTGGGAACAAAGTCGGTGATAACGCCTCGATATGGCGGCCTGGTCTATTTCTACATCAATGACTCGGATTGTACTGACAATGCCGGGGCCATCCAGGTGATTGTCGAAGGGGGCACTGGCGCAGCCGTTATTGGCTACCGGTCCCGGTGGCTGCGAAACTGGCCCAACTCCATTCGTAATATCCAAGCTCCATGGGGAGAATTCCAAGGAGACCATGTCATTTTTTCGTTGCCAACCAAAGAAATGTGCAAGGTTAAGGACCCCGTGAAAGTGATGAAGTACTGGGACACGATCTATTTGCACTATTGTGACCTCGATGGACGAGTGCCCGCGAGAAAGAAAACCCGTTATGTTCCTGACGTAGACATATCTGTCGGATTCATGCACTCTGGCTACCCCATAATGTACATGACGTCGACTATTCCTCAACTCGTCGACATGGACAATCCGCGGTTCCCCCGCTGGGGGTTCTTGCATGAACTTGGTCACAACTTCCAGAGGCCAGCCTATAATTTCGAAGGCACAACAGAGGTTACGTGCAACATTTTCACATTGTATGGCTACCAGCAGATGGGATTGAATAAGATTGTGCAGGAGAAATGGAAAGACGGGTATTTTAAGAAACTGGCTTACCTTGCGAACGGTGCTGACTTCGCGCAATGGCAGAAAGACCCTTTCCTTGGCCTGTACATGTATATGGAAC
>JAGHCE010000021.1 GCA_021160625.1 Planctomycetota bacterium
CCGGGCCGAGGGTTGCGGGGTATTGGTCGGTGTGTCCGGAAGGGCTGTCGCCTGAGATTCTCTCGCTCGTCGTGGCGTGGGGCTGCGTTCTCGTGGCGGCGGCGGCGGTGGGGGTGCTTTTGTGGGGTGCAGTGTCGCTGGGCCAGAGGAGGGGCACGTTCGTCTCTGCCGTTACGCATGAGCTTCGCACGCCGCTTACGACCTTCCGGATGTACACCGAAATGCTGGCCGAGGATATGGTGCCGGACGACAAGAAGCGCAGGCGCTATATCGAGACGCTCCAGGCCGAGGCAAAGCGGCTTTCTCACCTTGTGGAAAATGTGCTGTCCTACTCTCGGCTGGAAAACAGTCGGGCCACGGCGGCCACGGAGACGATTGTGCTGCGGGATTTCCTCCGGGGGGTTGAGGAAAGGCTTGGCGAGCGCGAAAGACAGGCCGGTATGACGCTTGTCGTCGAGGAGCCTGACGCTGGGGGCCTTTGCGCCGAGGGCGACTCGTCGGCGGTCCTGCAGATACTTTTCAACCTCGTGGACAACGCGTGCAAGTATGCCTCGCGGACAACCGACAGGCGCATTCACATCGAGTTGGGCCGGGCGGGCGGTTTCGCGGTAATCAAGGTTCGCGACCACGGCCCCGGCATAGCCCGCAAGAACGCGCGCCGCTTTTTCCGGCCGTTCTGCAAGTCGGCTCGCGAGGCGGCGGATTCCGCGCCCGGCGTCGGCCTGGGCCTGGCGATTTCCCGGCGTCTTGCCCGCAGGATGGGCGGCGACCTGCGGCTCGACAGAGACTCCCGCGAGGGCGCCTCGTTCATTCTCATGCTCCCTGCCTGTTCATAGCCCCTCCTCCCCAAGGGGGGGGCTTCGCCAACATTATCCGGCCTGACCGTGTATGGCAGATGCCTTCCTCCCCAAGGGGGGGGGCTTCGCCCCCTTTCTGCTATGGGGGGCCACGGGCGTTGCCCGTGGCAATCAACTGACCATCTGACCTTCCGCGGGCGAGGCATTGTCTCGCCCCTACCTTGTATTCCTTTGTATCTGAGCGTCTTGTGGTGAAAGCGAATGGCGCAGACACGCGGGCAAGCCTTTGCAGAACGGTGGCACAACGGTGGCACAAGGGGCTTGCAGGACGACCGGCGGCGACGTAGGATTGCCTGCGTGCGGGGTTTCGAAGGGAGTCTACGGAAGGGAATCGCGTTTATGGAAAAAAAAGAACGGGGAGTGCCCGTAGTAATGGTTCTAAAAGACCTGGAGGGTGTGCCGGAAGCCGCGTTGCCGGAGCCCTTCACGATACGGCGCTATGCGGAGGGGGACGAGGAGAACTGGACCAACATCCATCTCGAAGCGGACCTTTACAGCGATATCACCCCTGAGCTTTTCGGGGAGGAGTTCGGTCACGACCGGAAAATGCTCGCCCAGCGCCAGTACTACCTGTGCGACGGCGACGGGAAGACCGTCGGTACCACGACGGTGTGGACCAATGCGGACTTCCCAGAGAAGAACTGGGGCCGCATTCACTGGGTGGCCATAGTCCCTTCGGCGCAGGGCAAGGGGCTGGCCAAGCCGCTCTTGTCGGTGTGCCTCAAGCGTATGAAGGAACTCGGCCATAACGGGGCGTATCTTGACACGTCGTCGGTCCGGGTGCCGGCGATCAACCTGTACATAAGATACGGTTTTGTCCCCCATATTGCAAAAGCCGAAGACGCCGAGACCTGGCGCGCGATAGGCGAGAAGGTAAAGGACGAGTTCAAGGCGGTAATCGACGCGGCGATCGCTGCGAGGTCTTAGGCTGCTTCCCCTTGCACCGGAGTTGATGCCGGGCTGCTGGTGACAGTTGGAGGCTGTGGATATGCGTAAGGAGCGGACAATGTGGTGTGTTGGAATGCTTGTTGCCTGTGCGTTGTTTGCGAGCCTGGCGGTGAGTCTCGAAGCGGCACCGGTAACTCCGGCGCCGGTGGTCCCGAGCGCGCCGTCTTACCGCGCGGTGGTCGTTGCCTTGCCACCGGACATTGAGGGGCCGAATCCGCTGGCGGATGCCGCCTGGGAACAGGCGGAAGTCTTCGGGTCGCTCTATGCCAAGGGTATGCCCGAAGCCGATGACAGGCACACAGAGGTGCGGATGCTTATCTGCAGCGGCACGCTCTACATCGGCGCGCGTTGCGCCGAGCCGAAGTTGGACGGTGTAAAGCCCGGCGAAAAAGAGATGATGACCCGTTGGGACGGCGAGGAAACCCTGACCGACGACCTCGTGGACCTGTACTTTACCCAGACCAGTGAGGCGGTTTTTCCATACGTGCGGATAATGATAAACGCCGCCGGCCACTGCAGGGCACTTTGCTACCCGAGGCCCTTTGGCCAGTACAAGGAAACAGTTCCTTTCGAGGAGCTCGACGCCGGCGGCATCCGCGTGCGCACCGGCACATCCGAGACCGGCTGGTGGGTGGTTGCGGCGATACCGACCGCCGAATTCGGAATTCCCGAGCGAGAGTGCTACGCGAACGTCTTGCGCAATCGTACCAGCGATAACTCCCGCTACGGGTGGGTCCAATTGGAGGCCCGGTCGGTCAATTGCCCGTACTACTTCGGACACATTGTCGCCACGGATCGTCCGCTCGAACCGCGGGCGAGCCTTGCCCTGCCGGCGACGCTTGCCGTGGGCGCAAACCGCCTGCACCTTGACGACTGGGAGGATGATTTCCATCTGCGCGTGGCCGGCAAGGAGGTACCGGTGGACGAGGCCGGTGACGCCGCAGTGGAGATAGATGATCGAGGCACGGTTTTCGTCGATATCCTCGACTCGGCGGGCAAGGCCATCCAAACATACAGGGCAAACATCAAGCGTCCGTTCATCGTGGAAGCGGCGGAAGCTTTCGTGGCCGATATGGACAAGCCGCTGCGGTTGACCCTGCGGCTCAACATCGTGGCCGGTACAGCCGCCGACGTCGCAGTTGAAGTCCTCCAGAACGGCAAGCGCATCGGCCACAAGAGCGTCGAACTGGCTTCGGGCCTGCATAACGTGGAGATGCCGCTCTCCGACGGCAAGGCAGGCGAGGTTCGCATATTTGCAACGGCCAATGTACCCGGATTGTCGCAGGAGCCGATTCGCCTGACGGCTTTCCACTGGTACCTGCGAGGAGTAGCGCAGACCGAGGTCGACCGATTTCGGGAGGGGATCGACGACTTGGACTTACGTGGGCTCTACCGTGCGGGCACAGCCGATGCAGGCAATTTCCTGAGGCTGACCCAGGGCGGCGACGGGCGCTACAGATTTGTAAGCGAATCGGGCGAACTCCACCGAAGCGAGTGGTTCTACTGCGGGGTGTATACGTTGGCCCTTCTGTACAAGGCGGACTGGCCTGAGAACCCCTGGCGCGGTGACGAGCGGTTCCTGGCATCGGCGGTTGCGGGGATGGAGGCCGGGATTGATCCCGGCGGCGAATACACGGCGGGGGGCTACGACAGGCACCTGCAGGCATACCTCCTGGTGTACGAACTGTTGCACGATGAGGTCGAGCCCGAGAGGGCCGAGTACTGGTACAAGCGCCTCGTGGAGATTACCGAAGGCGTCCTTGACAACCCCGTGCACCCGGCCGAATCGCTGTGCAGTTTGTACAGCGATTACATCGGTACGTCAACGAACCACTTCGCCTACTTCGCGGCTGATGTGTACACCGCCGGCAGGGTGCTGGAGAGGCCTGACTGGCTGCAGCTCGGGGAAACGCTTATGCTGCGGCTGGCCGCCCACGAGAAGGACGGCGGCTTCCACGAGCGCCGCGACGTGCCGGTGGTGGGCTACAACTGGCTGTCGGTGAACGCCCTTGGGGAATACTATTTCCAGAGCGGTGACGAGCGGGTCCTGGCGAACCTCAAACGCTGCGCGGAGTTTTGTTGCCGGACGATGCTGCCGAACCTCACGATAATGCTCGCCTGGGACGGGCGCACAAACGCCTACTGGACGCCGATGTACGGGCACTTCGTGCTTTTGCTGACGCCGCACGGACGCGCCCTGGCTCATAAGCGCGCCTTGCGTGACATTTCCTCGACGAGCCGCCCAGGACGCTTCAACCCGGAGTACTGGTTCCGGATGGCCGAAAACGCCGTCTATGCCGTGCCCGGCGAAGAGGCGGGCCTGCCGGAGGAAGAGGAATTCGTCTTTCTCGCCGGCCGCGGGCTGATTATGCGCCGCGAGGGGTTCATTTACGGGCTCTGTGCCATTTGCGTGCCGCCGACGAAGCGGCGCTTCTGGCTGGATCCGCAGAACACCGTTGAGCTTCATCACGCTCGGACCGGCCCCATCCTCCACGGCGCCAATTCCTACGACCACCCGGAGGGAGGCTCATTCTTCAAGAGAGGCACCGACGGGACCGTGTTCCTGCCGAAGGACGGTACAATCGAAAGGCTCCCCGGCGGCGGGCATATCGTGCGGCTGGAGTTCGATACGTTTACGACCAGGCTCAGCTGCCGGGTGCTTGGCGCGGCGACGGCCGAGGTGAGAGTCGAGCTTCTCTCCAGCGAGGGCGACACACCGGTGGTGTACAGTTTCTTCCCGGCGGTCTCCAAGGCCGAAGAGCCCTTGGTCGAGGATGCAGGCAGGACACTCAAGTTCGGCGACGTCACCCTGCAGTGCAGCCGCCCGGTGGAAATCGAGAGAGATTTCAAGATAACGAGCCCCTACGGGCTTACTCGGACCGTCGATACGAAGCCCGTCCGGGCGTACGTCAACCTTGAGGAAAAGCACCCGTTCCTGCTGCGGGTGGAGATTGAGAAGAATCCCGGCCGGTAGGGCACGGCGCGCTCGGCTGCTTGCCTGCGTCGCCTGTGAGCCACTTCGACAGGTCCTTTTCCTTGAGGGCGCGGGGCTTGCCGTCGAAGCGGACCTTGATGACCGATACGCAGGGGTCGGGCGGCCTTCTGGGCAGGCCGGAAATGACAAGCCGGCCGTTTTGCTCCAATTTCACCTTGAGCCGCTCGCCCGTGGCAAGAAGCGTCGCCGAGCGGGGCTTGGTGTCGACCAGCGGCATGACGGCTTCGGTCCCTGGCCAGCGGAAAACGTTGAGGTAACCGGTGTTGCCCCTGCGGGTCCACATACCGATCATCTCGCTTGTGAGTTCACAGCGCTCGCAGCCATAGACGGCCTCGCCGTTTACCTTGAGCCAGGCGCCTATTGCCCTAAGCCTGTCGGTTTCTTCCCTGCGGACGGTGCCGTCGGGCTTCGGGCCGATATTGAGGAGGTAATTGCCTTCGCCGGCGGCTGCAGTTACGAGATATTGCAGCAACTGCGGCACGGTCTTCATATTGGGATTGTTCCGGATGTACCCCCAGCCGAATCTGTCCCCCATCGTCATACAGGATTCCCAGCCGCGGCCGTGCTTGGAGGCGGTGACGTGCTGCTCCGGGGTATCGAGGTCTTCGGCAAGGCCCGAGCGGTTGTTAATGAGAATATGCGGCTGGAGGCTGCGGACCATTGCGTTGAGTTTCCTCGCCTTCCAGAAGCGGGCCATCTTCGCCATCGGGATATCCTCGGCGGGGTTCCAGTAGCCGTCGTACCAGAGGATGTCGATCTTGCCGTAGCGAGTCATCAGTTCTCTGACCTCGGCGTGGATACGGTCGACGAGCGCCCTGGCCGAGGCGGGGTATTTCTCGGGCTCGAAGTATCCCGGACAGCGCCAGTCGAGAAGCGAGTAGTAGAGGCCCACTTTCAACCCTGCCTTCCGGGAGGCGTTGACGAACTCGGCGACGAAGTCACGGCCCGCGGTGGTCTTCACGGAATTGAAGTCGTTCGCGTCGCTGTCCCACAGGGAAAACCCGTCATGGTGGCGGGTGGTCATCACGATGTATTTCGCACCGGCTTCCTTGGCGAGGGTCGTCCAAGCCGACGCGTCGAATTTGCGGGGGTTGAACTTGGCGGCGAGTTCGCGGTAGTCGGCCGCCGGAATGCGCTCATTGTACATTGCCCACTCGCCGCGCTCGGTAAGCGAGTACAGCCCGAAATGGACAAACATCCCGAACTGGGCCTTGTGAAACCACTTTATCCGCTCGTCGTAGGAAAGCACTGTCTTCGACAAAGTGTTTTCTCCCCGGGGGTCTTCGACCCCTTTTTGCTATGTGACACTAGCAGTATTGTAGGTGGGCTTCAGCCCACGTGGCTGACCTTCCGCGGGCGCAATGAATTGCGCCCCTACGGGTGGTGCGTGTGCTACGGGGGGGGGTACGCCACACCCCCCTGGCGCACAAATTTCACCCGCCTCTGCAGGCTTGCCCCGCCGTGCCCCTACCCCTCGTAGGGTTTGAACCGGCTCTTGAAGTCCTCTAAGGACTCTAAAATCGTATTGACGTCGCCGGGTTTCTTTCGGTCGCGCACCAAGGCCAGCGGCGCCGACATCCCGAGGACGGGGAAGTAGCCGCGCTTCTTTATGACCTCCTGGTACTGCGGGCCGCTTTCGAAGTTCACGGCGCCGGTGGGCATAATGATGCGGCCGTTGTGGCGGTCGCGAACGTACGGCGCGAGGAGGTCGCTTAGGCCCTTGGGGCCGCAGACGCGCGCGGGGAAGACCTTGATGGCGTCTGGTTCCATACGATCGTCGCGCTCGATGAAGTACTGAAGCTCCGTCGGGGTAAAGATGGCCGGCGCCGAGAAAACGCCCGCCTCGCGCGTGATGCGCACGAAGTCCTTGCCTTCGCCGTAGCCGCCCATAACGTTGGCGGGGGCCACCACCATATCGAAACCCATCTCTATCGCCGCATCGAGCTCCTTGGGGTTTATGACGCTGCCCACGCCCAGGACAAACGGGTCATCCTGGGGGCTTGCAGCCCGGATCTTGACGAGCTCCTGCATCGCCTCGCGCAGTATCCCCTCTTCGATGCGGAAAGTGCACTCGGCCACGAGCCCGGCCTTGTAGACCTCCTGCATCGTGGTGACCATATCCGTCGGGTTCTTGATGTGATCCTTGTTCATAACGACGACGACGCCGCTTCTGCGCAGCGCCTCGTCAACGCGCTTCGGGTCCCTCTTGAAATCAGACATATGCAATCCTCCTTTGAGCAAATCTCGGGCTATGCAATGGGCACCTTGCTCCCAGTTGCACGATAATACCGGCCAGTGGTCCATACGTCAATACGTCTGGCCAGGGGCAAGACGCTCACGGCGCGCGTTTTCCGAAAAGCCTGGCCCTTAAACGCGCCAGTTCGTTCGACATTATCATAACGCCCTCGTCCACGCCCATTCCGGGCCTGGCGAGCATCTGCTGGGCGCCGATGGCCAGCGCCACCGCGACCGCCGTGCGGGCGCTTATGTCCGTCTCGTTGCACGAACCGCCAATGTACACGGCGACACCGTTCTCGCGGCAGATTCCGGCCGCCTCGACCGATTGGCCGACGGTGCCCATATCGGGCAGCTTTATCTGGATCATATCCACTGCGGCGGCCTCGGCGAAAAGCCTCACGTCGGCCAGCGTATTGCACCATTCGTCCGCTATCAAAGTCACACCGCCGCCGCAAAGCGCAATCTCCCGCCTGAGCGCCGCCATAACTTCTATTTGCTCGTCGCGCGTGGCGCATTCAACCGGTGACTCGGCCTGCAGCCCCAGCGGCGCCACCACCCCGGCCAGCCGGACCAGGTATTCGGCCATCTTCGCCGCGTCGCAGTCAAAAAGCCTGCCCACCGTCCCGTAAAGGTCGAAGTGAATGTGCGGCCGGTAGG
>JAGHCE010000123.1 GCA_021160625.1 Planctomycetota bacterium
CGGGAAAGGCCTCCAGCCTTCTCGGCGTACTGGCCCTCGGCGTCGCCGGGGGGCTTGCCACCTCGGCGAAGTTCAACGGTGCGCTGGTCGTCGTCGCATTCATCATCTACCTGGTTATTTATAACAGGGGCATCGACCGGCTGGCCAGGCCGTTTCTTATGACGGCGGTGGCGGTGGCGGTTTTCGTGGTACTGAATCCCGTGATGCGCGGCGGAGGGCTCGGCTGGGCGATCGGCATCGTATGGGATATGCTCAAGCGGCGCAGGACTATCTGGGTGAGCCAGTACGAGGAGGTTACGCTGACGAGGTTCCGGCTCGTGGCGCGCTTTTTTCCGTATGCGGCGTTTGTATACTCAGGGTTCGCTGCCCTGGTGGCGCTGCGCAGGAAGAAATGGGCGGTGCCGCTTTTCATATGGAGTGCGACGCTTGTTCTCGGCACGCTTCTCAGCGTCAACAGGACCTACAGGCGCTACTTCCTTCCCGTCGAGATGGCCGCTTTCACGACGGCGGGCATATTTGCATGGGCGCTTCTCAAGGAGTATCTGCCCCGAGGAATGCACGGTTGGCACGTTCTTGGGGGATTACTCAAGAAAGCATCGAAGCCCGCTGTTGTTGCGGTTGCAGCCGTTCTTGTAATGTTTACATTCGCCGCAGCGGTTGCTCCCTGGGGGCCGTCGCGACTGCGCTTCGGCATTTCTCCGGTAAGGAAAACGCTCCTTTTCTACAGGCAGGCCGCCGCCTACTACGGTCTTGTCGAGCCGCTCGGAAGAGAGGAGACCGGCGAGTTCGTAAGACCCCACTCCACCGGCCGGAGCGTGGCGAGCGGGCACCTGCCGAAGCCTCTTTTCTCATCCGTCACGAGATGGCAACTAAGCTTCGTCGTGTTTCTCGCCGGCATCGTGGTGGTGTTTCTCGCCTGCGGCGAGGTCCTGGGCAACCGGTGGCTGGGCCTTGCGGCGGTGCTTCCTTTCGTCTGGACCGAGTTTGGAGAGGGGCGCTGGAGGCTCTTTCCGGCTTCGGAATGCTACCTTTTCTTTTTCACGGCGGCTGTTCTCTACGTTTGGCTTGCGGCTTGTCGAAGTGAGGGCTCGCCCGGCTGGAGAACGACACTCCTCTTGGCCGTTTACACAGGGGGGGCTACGGCTGCCGCGCCCAGGGGGATGGTCCTGGTTGCGGCAGTGGCGGTTTACGTCTTTCTCAGTGCGCACAGGCCGGGACGGATTCTCCGGGCGGGCCTTGTCATAGCGGTTGCCGTCGCCTCCTACGCGGTGCTCGAGCCGGTCTTGTGGTACATAGGGGCGCGAGCGCCGTTGGATTTTGTCCAGGGGATGTTCGGGGGCTTGTCTTCACACTGGACGCACAAGTTCTCCGGCAGGGTCGATTTCCTGATGCCCCTGTTGGAAAACTTCCCCTACTGGCCGCTTCTGCCGCTGGCGGGCGTTGTGCTGTACCTTGTCAGGCGGGAGAGGTGGGCTCTGCCGCTGGCGCTATACGGGGGCTTTGCTGTGGCGGCGGCCATTCTTGGCGTCTCGGCGACGGCCAACAGCCGCAGCGTGGATATGGACCTGGTCCTTACGGTTGCCGCCGGGGTGCCGGCCCTTGCGCTCCTGGCGCGTCATATCGAGCTCAAGGTCCGCTTCAAGGAACTGCCGGTCGCCCCCTCGCGCGGCCGGACTCACTGAGATGCCGGGTTTACTTGACTTGGACCTTCGCGGCGGGATAATCCAAGCGGTGTCGGCTCTATATGGCGGTATCTGTCGGGTGAAGAACAAATACACAGCACTTTTCTTAGGGTGGCTCGTGCCGGGCCTCGGGCACGTCTATGCCGGCAAGCGTTGGAAGGCCGCGATCATTTTCTCCGTGATAATGGCCGCATCGCTTGTGGGGCTGGCTATGGGGCGCTTTCGCAGCGTCTACTTCGCCGCCGCCCACTACCAGTTCTACGCCGAGATCGGCAACGGCCTTTTCACCATCGTGGCCGCACTGGTTATGAAGGCGACCGGCGCAGTGGCGATAGAGCACACCGCCCGCGGCGGGTACCTTGCCGGGACGCTTCCCATCGCGGACCTGTATCTTATGGTGGCGGGGCTGCTGAACTTCGTCGCGGCGGCCAACGCCTTTGACCTGGTCGCCGGGCACAAGGTCGACAAAGAATGACAAGGCTTCTGCACCTTCTGCCGATAATAATGATAATCGCGGCGGTAACCGCGGCGCTTCGCGCCGGCGAGCCTGGCGCATTTGCGAAGGAGTTTTTCAAGGCATGCGGGTCGCTGGCCGCCGGAATGGCGGGCCTGGGGGGCCTGGTCTTTCTCGCGAGCCTGGTGCTTTGACGCGTCTGCTGCTTTGACACGCGTTCCAAAGTGTCGTAGACTTCCATCAGGTCCCGGCGGGGCAGTGTGAGGGGTTGTGATGAGTGACCGGCGCTGTGACATTCAGGTAGGCCTTTTCTCTATAATCGCCGTTGTGCTCCTGGCGATGATGATACTCATCTTCGGCGGTTTCAAGGACGTGCTCGCCGAAACCTATCGCGTGACGGCACACTTCCCCAACGCCGCCGGCGCCACCGAGGGCACGCCCGTGCGCCTTCTAGGCATAGACGTGGGCAAGGTCACAAGCATAGTCTTTGACCCGGAGACCGGCGAGGTCAGGATGCTGCTCACCATCGACAAGAAGGTGGATATCCGGATGGACGCGCCGCTGGCGATAAAGCAGGAGGGCTTCATTGCCAATATCTACCTCGAATTTTCCGGCGGTATGTCCAGGGAGACACTCGCCAAGGACGGCACTGCCTCCATCGAGGGCCGCGTCGACACCTTTGCCTCCTACATCGAGCGTGCAACCACGGTGCTTTCCGATATGGGAGGAGCGATTGACAAGAAGGTCAGCGATGTCACCGACCGCCTCGCCACGCTTATTGACAACTTGAACAGCATAACCGGCGACGAGGAGTTTCGCGACAACCTCAAAGAACTTGCCGCAAACACCAGCCGGATCGCCGAGCGGCTGCAGGAGAACCTCCCAGACCTCATCGACAACCTCAACGCCGCGGCCGTAACGGCCCAGGAGGACCTGGAGAAGGGCTCACAGCTGCTCGACACGTACCGGGACCTCGGCGAAGAGCTGAGAGAAACCGCCGGCGCCGCCCGCGAGCAGCTCGACCGCCAGGGTGCCAACCTCGACAAATTGACCGCCTCGCTGACCGAGAGCGCCGAGGATATCTCTAAGCTCGCCGAAAGCCTCACCGAAATCACCGAAATCGTCAAGTCGGGGCAGGGCTCCGCGGGCAAGCTCTTCACCGAGACCGACCTTTATAATTCCCTTGTCGCCTCGATAGATATGCTCGCAGATGCCGCCGAGGAGTTCAGGGACCTCGCCGAGACGATAAAGAAGCATCCCGACTGGATCGTCAAGGGGCCGCCCAAGAAGCGCAGAAAGTAGCCTGTCGCCGCCGTGGTGCGCCCTGTAATAGTCCGCCGGATGGCGGTTATCGGCTGTTGAGCGTCAATGTGGTGAGGATTTCCCCTGCGGCCCTCCGGGAGGCGCCGGGGGAGTCGATCCGTGCCGCTACCGCCGCTATCTCCTGCTTCATCTTTTCCAGGCGCTCGGCGTCGCGGATTATTTCCAGGGCCATATCGGCGATTTTCTCGGCGTGATTGCGGCAGTAGACCAGTTCCGGCACGACCCTGCGGCCCGCAATGATGTTGACGAGGCATATGTGCGGCGTCGTCAGGAGCAATTTCTTTGTCAGCACCCCCGCCGCGCTCGTCCGGTAGAGAACCACCATCGGCACGCCGAAATGGGCCAGCTCGAGCGTGGCCGTGCCGCTCGTGGCGAGCGCGAAGTGCGACATTTTCATAATCTCATAGGTCCGGCCGACGAAAACCCGGCAGTCAAGCCCGCCTTCCCCGGCAAGCCTCTCGACAAGCCGGGCGTGCTCGTCTTTTACTACCGGGACGGCGAAAGTCGCCTCCGGGAGTTCTTCGCGAATCCGCCTCGCGGCCGCGACCTTCACCGGGAAGCCCCTCTCGATTTCTCGCGTGCGGCTGCCCGGCAACAGCGAGACGACAAGCCCCGCGCCGGCCAGCGGCCCCTCCTCGATGAAGCGCCCCTCGAGCTCCCGCGCGGCGAAGACGTCCCCCAACGGGTGGCCCACGTAAGAGACGTCAATGCCGTGGCGGCGGTAGAGCTCTTCCTCGAACGGGAATACCACCAGCGCCTTGTCTATGCGGCGTGCGATTTTCCTGATTCTCCACGGCGCCCAGGCCCATACCTGCGGGCAGATGTAGTAAAAGACCGGTATGCCTCGGCGCTTCAAGTGCTTGGCGAAGTTGATGTTAAAGCCCGGATAGTCGACCAGTACCGCCGCGTGGGGCTTCCACGAATCGACAAAGGCAAGCGCGTCGTTGCGCACGCGGGTGACGGCTCTCACCACGCGGAAGGCGTCGACGAGCCCCATTACCGCGAATTGCCCGAGCATATTGTGGAGAAGCAGTGCCCCCGCCGTTTCAATCTTGCCTCCCCCAAGGGCGGCAAATTGTGCTCCCGGAGCCGCGTCGCGAAGGGCGCCGACGAGGTTCGCTGCGTGCAGGTCGCCCGAAGGCTCCCCGGCCGAGATGAGGATCCTGGGGCCCGGGTTTAGTGCGTCCGGCAACGTAGGCTCCTTAAGAGTGTCTGATATCCGGTGACCAGGACAGGCGATCAGAGAGTTTACGCCTGCGCCCGTCCGAAAGCAAGGCCGGCTTGCGAAGGCGCCGGTGCGAGGCTATTTCAGCGATAAATACTTGACATCGCGGGGCCCGGTCTTAGTATGTTGGGTTCTCGGACTTTGCGCCCGAGATGCTGTTTTATGCTATTTGGGAGGATACCGTTGCCTTTAATCGACTTGGATAACCTGATCGGGGCCGGTGTGCACTTCGGTCACCGGGCCAGCCGCTGGAATCCGAAGATGAAGCCTTTCATCTTCGGCAAGCGGAACACCATCCACATTATCAATCTGAGGGAAACGGTCAGGGGACTAATACGGGCCCACCGGTTCCTTTCGAAAGTGGCCCGCAGAGAACAGGTGCTTTTCGTGGGTACCAAGCGGCAGGCCCGGCGTGTGGTCAAGGAAGAGGCCGGCCGCTGCGATATGCCCTACTGCAACGAGCGCTGGCTGGGCGGGACGCTCACGAATTACCGCACCATCTATTCCCGGCTGGAGAGGTTGCAGGAGCTCGAGAAACTCGAGGAATCCGGCGAGATCGACACCTATTCGAAGAAGATGATTTCGACCCTTATGCGCGAGAAGCGCAAGATACTGCGCAATCTCGAAGGCGTAAGGACGATGAAGAACCTCCCCGGGGCGATTGTAGTCGTGGATCCCAGGCGGGAGATTATCGCCGTAAGGGAAGCCAGGAAGCTCGGCATACCGGTGGTGGCGCTGCTGGATACCGACGCCGACCCGGAAGTGGTGGACATCGCGATTCCCGGTAACGACGACGCTATCCGCTCGATTCACCTGATCCTCAAGACCCTCGCAGACGCGGTTATAGAGGCCAAGGTCGGCAAGGTCGCCAAGAAGCCAGCGAAGGTTCCCAGCGAGCCCGTCGCCGCCGAGGAGCCCGTCGAGAAACCTGCCGAGGCCGCCAAGACCACCGAGGTTCCCAAACCTGCCGAGGCCGCCGAAGCTGCCGAGGCTCCCAAGCCTGCCGAGGCCGCCGAGCCTGCCGGGAGGGTTGAGGATGTTGACCCCGGCGAGGCTGCTCCCCCTGCCGAACCGGGGGGCACCGGTTAGCCCCTTCTGCGTATGAGGAGAAGCGATTATGGTTGTTAGTGCCGCTGTGGTCAAAGAACTGCGCGAGAAGACCGGCATCGGGATGATGGACTGCAAGAGGGCGCTCGAGGAGGCCGCCGGCGACCTGGAAAAGGCCGTTGACGTACTCCGCAAGAAGGGTATGGCCGCTGCGGACAAGCGCGCCGGCAGGGCGGCCGGCGAGGGCTTCGTGGGCAGTTACATCCACTCCAACGGCAAGATCGGCGTCATCGTCGAGATCAATTGCGAGACGGATTTCGTCGCCAGGAGCGAGGAATTTCGCACGCTGGCCAGAGACATTGCAATGCAGGTCGCCGCGACCAATCCCATGGCCGTCTCTGTCGAGGACATAGGCCCGGACGTGGTCGAGAAAGAGCGCGCCATCTATGCCGAGCAGGCCAAAAACAAGCCCGCCAACATCATAGATCGAATCGTCGACGGCAAGATGAAGAAGTTCTACCAGGAAAACTGCCTCGTCGAGCAGCAGTTTGTCAAGGACGCCGACAGCACGGTCGCTGAGCTGATAAAGGAATTTTCCGGCAAGGTGGGCGAGCGCGTAATAGTGAGGCGCTTTGCGCGTTTCGCCGTCGGCGAGACGCTCTGATCCGCGCCCGACGCCGGGCCGTGTGACGAGGGGCGCCATCGGCCGTTGAAGAGGTTACTCGGTTGCGAGGAGCGCCGGTGGAGAAACCCATGCCTGCCTACAAGAGGGTTCTCCTCAAGATAAGCGGTGAAGGCTTCACGAGGGCCGGCCGCTCGGGCATTGACCCGGAGCAGGTTGCTTACATCGCCGAGGAAGCCGTCAGCGTCCACAACCTGGGCGTGGAGCTGGCGATGGTGGTCGGCGGCGGCAACATCATCCGCGGCGCCTATTTCTCCGAGCACGGCATCTCCCGCACCACCGGCGACAATATGGGGATGCTTGCGACCGTTGTCAACGCCCTGGCGCTGCAGGACGCGATAGAGCACCTCGGCGTCGAGACCAGGCTGCTGACGGCGATAAATATGCAGGAGATCGCCGAGCCCTTCATTCGCCGCCGTGCCCTGCGCCACCTCGAAAAGAAACGCATCGTGATACTGGCCGCCGGTACGGGCAATCCCTTCTTTACCACCGACACGGCTGCAGCGCTTCGAGCAATGGAGATCGACGCCGACGTCATCCTCAAGGCCACCAAGGTTGACGGCATCTACAACGCCGACCCCGTCAAGGACCCCAAGGCGACGAAGTTCGATACCTTGACCTACCTTGACGTCCTGAACGGCCGCCTCAAGGTGATGGATTCAACGGCCATATCGCTGTGTATGGACAACGGGATGCCCATAGTCGTCTTCAACCTCAAGAAGAAGGGCAACGTGGCGCGGGTGATTCTGGGAGAGAAGATCGGAACACTGGTCGAGGAGCCGAAAGATGCCGGTTAAACGAATCCTTCAGGACACGGAAAGCAGGATGGAAAAGACCGTTGAGGCCCTTTCCAGGGAACTGCGCACGATACGCACGGGGCGCGCCTCCGCGGGCCTCGTGGAGCACGTGAAGGTCGAATATTACGGCACCGAGACGCCGCTGCGCGACATTGCGCAGATCGGCGCGCCCGATCCGAGGCTTATCGTCGTAAAGCCCTACGACCCTTCGTCGGTCAAGGACATCATAAAGGCCTTGCAGTCGTCGGATCTTGGGCTTTCGCCTTCCGCCGACGGCGCCGTTGTCAGGCTTTCGGTCCCGCCGCTTTCAACCGAGCGCAGGGAGCAGCTCTGCAGCCATACCAGGAAACTCGCCGAGGAAACCAAGATCGCCATTCGCAACGTCCGCCGCGACGGCAACAAGCTCGCCGAAAGCGAGAAGAAGGCCTCAGACCTTACCGAGGACGACCTCTACCAGATTAAGGAGGAGACGACGGCTCTCGCCCATAAGTACGAGAAATCCGTCGACGAGCACGTCACAAAAAAGGTCGAGGAAATAATGACTGTGTAAACCTCCCTGTATGCCAGCCATCGGCTGTGCCGGAGGGAATCTCGCTGCCGGAAAAACATTTCACTTCCTGCCCCCCCCAATGGAGGATAGACTGAATGAACCAACTCCAGTTCAAACACTCAATTGTCGACGCTGCCCCTCCCGGCATCCGCAACGACATCTGCGTTGTCGGGGACCTCACCGGCAACGGCCTTGACGATTTTGTAATAGGCGGCTACGAGGGCGCCGGCAACGTCGTGTGGTACCGCGCGCCCCACTGGCAGCGTTTCCAGATAGGCGAGGGCAACCTCGAGGCCGGCGGCCTGCTCGTCGACATCACCGGCGACGGCACGCTCGACCTCGTTGCGGGCCAGCCGCTTCGCGGAAACGAGCTCTACTGGTGGGAGCACCCCGCCGACCCCGCAAAGCCCTGGACCAGGCGCACAATCCTCGACCGGTTCGCCAAGTACCACGACCAGGCCGCCGGAGACGTGGACTCCGACGGCAAAGACGAAATCGTCTTTCTCTCTCAGCAGGCGGAGGTCCTGGGCTACTGTGACATCCCCGCCGACCCCCGCGCGGAGCCCTGGCCCGAGGACTGCGTGCATATCATCTTTGAGGGTGAAAACATCGAGGGCCTCGCCGTGGCCGACGTCGACTCCGACGGGGAAAACGAGATTGTCGCCGGCGGCAACGTCTTTCACGCCGACGGCGGCAAGTGGCGGCGCGAGGCGTTCAGCGATTTCGAAAAGCCGGTTGCAGCCGTCGGCGACCTCACCGGAAACGGCCTGCCCGACATTGTCCTCTCCGAGGGAGAAAACGACCGCGGCCGCCTTGCCTGGTTCGAGGCCCCCCACTGGAAGATGCACCTTCTTGCCGACGACCTCTGGCACCCGCACAGCTTAGCGCTGGCCGATTTCGACGGAAACGGGCGCCTCGACATAATGGTCGCCGAGATGGGCCTCTCGAAAAAGGCGGATTTCCGCCTGATCATATGCCGCAACACGGGCAGTGGTTTCGAAACGGAAGTCGTCGATAATACCCACCCGACGCATCACGCAAGGGTAATCCGCCTGGCAAACGTGCCGTTGCCTTCGGTCGTCGGCAAGTCGTTTAATCCCACCAACCAGGTGGACCTCTGGACGAACGTGACGACCGCGTAGAGATTCCGGATCAAGCCGGAAACCGGTGCAACCGTGTTGTCCGACCGGCCGGGCCGGCGCACGTGGTGAGACAGGTTATTTTTCCGGCGGTGCCTTCGGCTCCTGGGCGAGGAGTTCGTCGACGACGGGCTTTAGTGCCCGGGAACGGCCCTTTGCCCATCCGACTGCAACCTCCCGGATAACCCCTTCCTTGTCCACGATGTACATAGTGGGGATGGATTCGATCACATAGTCGTTCGCAACCCGGGAGGCCGCGCCTATCAGGGCGGGTATTTCGAGGCGTTCTTGCTCGGCAAAGTGCTCTATGGCCTCGGCGGTGTCGGCTATACTGACGGGGAGATACTCAAACGGCTTGTCCTTGTACTGCGCGGCCAGTCCGATAAGTTCGGGCAGGGCCTCCCTGCAAGGCGGGCAACTGATGGCCCAGAAATCCAGGAGCACCACCTTGCCCCTGAGGTCCGAGAGGCGCACCTGTTTACCCTTGAGGTCGGGCAGGTTGAAATCGGGCGCAGGCTTGTCCTTGAGCCCATAGCATTTCAGTTTGCGCTCGGCCTCTGCCTGCGGGTCGTATTTCTTTGCGCCTTCCGGCAGCGCAAACGACAGCACGTCGATTGTCTTGCCGTCGGCGTCTTTGGGGAACTCGTCGATGAGGACCTTGCCGACCTTTGTGGACGTATTGATTTTGATGATTCTTTGCGGGGTTTCCTGCGAGGCCTCGGCGGTGACCGCGAGAATGACGTGCTTGTCTTTGTCGAAGTATACATCAGTAAAGCCGGGGTTCTGTGTGAGCCTGACGCAGTAGACCTCCCGGCCATCGAGCTTTGCTGTCCCGAGTTCCCCGACATTATCGACAACTTTTGTTATAAGGGAATACGGATCGTCGGAGAGAGCCGCCGCCGCAATGAAAGCGGCCGTTCTCTTCAGGACGTCCACCACCCTCGACCGGGTTTCAAGATCGACATACACATTCTGTTTCGGAATGTATACAATCACCCTTTTACCGTCGGCGTAGAGCGTTATATCTTCATCGCCGGTTATGGATACCTTCAGATTTGAAGGCCGCTTGAAGGCGACCTTCATCTGCAGTTTCTTCTGGAAGGACTCGGTGCCCGACGCAAACTTTGTTTCCACGGTGGATTCATCGTAGTAGCTTTTCATCGACTTGTAAGTCTCGGCGCATTTTCTCAGGATGTCTTCGGATGTGGGCTGCTTCGCATTCTCTTCGTCGGCCGCTGCCCGCGAAGAGACACCCACGGCAAAGACCGCCGCCGCCAGGACCATAAGCATCTTTCGCCTCATTGCCTTCTCCTCAAAGGGATACCGGTTGACCCGCCTCCTCCCCGTCAATTCCGGGACGGATTTTATCACCGAACGCTGCGGACCACAAGTCTTGCCTGCAGCGGCCCGAAGGCTGCCCGAAAAATCCGGTGGAGCCACACTTGTGCACTAAAAAGGGGCTCCCGTGCAGGAGCCCCTTAAAGATACGAGGTAGCCAACGACGGTCTTATGCCTTGGCAAGCTCCGCACGGACGAGGTCGGCCTTGCCGGCGACGCCCAGGATGTCGAGCTTGTGCAGGACCATCGCCTTTATCGCATCGCGGCCGGGGCCGAGGTACTTTCTCGGATCGAAGTCGCCGGGGTGCTCAACGAAGTGCTTGCGGATGCTGGCCGTCATCGCGAGGCGCAGGTCGGTGTCGATATTGACCTTGCAGACGCCCACTTTCGCGGCCTTCGAGATCATCTCTTCCGGCACGCCCTGTGCGCCGGGAAGGTCGCCGCCGTACTTGTTACAGATGTCCACGAACTCCTTCAGGACGGTCGAGGCGCCGTGAAGGACGATCGGGAAACCGGGCAGTTTCCCCTGGATGACCGCTAAGCGTTCAAAGTCGAGCTCCGGCTCGCCCTTGAACTTATAGGCGCCGTGGGAGGTGCCGATGGCGATGGCCAGCGAATCACAGCCGGTTTCCTCGACGAACTGGACGGCCTCGTCCGGGTCGGTGTAGGTGGCGTCTTTCTTGGCGACCTTGACTGCGTCCTCCACGCCGGCGAGCTTGCCCAGCTCGCCCTCGACGGGGATGGAGTGCTCATGGGCGTAGTTGACGACTTCCTTCGTCAGCCGGATGTTCTCCTCCAACGGGTACTTCGAGCCGTCGATCATTATCGACGTGAACCCGGTATCGATGCAGTCCTTGCATATCTCGAAATCGCCGCCGTGGTCCAGGTGCAGCGCAATAGGCAGGTCGGCGGTCTCAAGCGCCGCCTCGACGAGCTTGCGCAGGTACTCCTGGCGGGCGTACTTGCGCGCTCCGGCGGAGACCTGTAGGATCAGCGGCGCGTCGGCCTCGGCGGCCGCGTCCACGATCCCCTGGACGATTTCCATGTTGTTAACGTTGAAAGCGCCGATGGCGAACCCGCCGCCGTACGCCACATTGAACATCTCCTTGGTTCCTACAAGCGGCATATCAACTCCTTTCGCATAAAGAGACAGCCAAAATAAAAATGGGGACAGATACCATTTTTCTGCAATGTTCACACCCTCCGCGCCGGCAGCATGGCAAACCGTGCATACTCGTTGTTCCCGCCGCTCCCCCTTCAGGAAAAATGGTATCTGTCCCCATTTTTACCTGTTTTCATCCGGGCAACGCTGTTC
>JAGHCE010000156.1 GCA_021160625.1 Planctomycetota bacterium
TCACTGTAGGGGCGCAATTTATTGCGCCCGGTACGACCACCGGGAAACGAGGGCACGAGTGAACCAGCGCCCATACACAGCCACCAGTGACACATTACAAAATGGGGCGAAGCCCCGCGATGGTCTTACGCGAGCTTCTTTGCCCCGTTATAAGCCTCTTCGATATCAATGACCACGGCGGCGGCTCTTGGGTGCTTATCCGCCACCCAGGTGAGCATATCGTCGTATTCCGGGCCACTCGTCAGGCGCTTGCAGGTGCCCTTGACCTGGACGGACCCCACATCCGCGCTGCCTACCACCACCGCTATCTTCGGATTATCTTCGATATTTTTGCGCGTCTTATTGAAGTAATTGTCCGCAATCACGAGCCTGCCGTCGTCCAGGAGCTTCGAATAGCCCACGTAAATAACGTTAGGCGCTCCCTCGGCCGACGCAGTCGCCACGGATACGGTCCCACCTGCCTTGAAAGCCTTTTCCACCACATCAGGTAAAGCCACTATGCCACCCCTTCCCTTAGTGAACCTTGACATTTTCCTACAGCGTCCGTCGGACATTCCGCCGGTGTCGCCGTTTACGAAAGCGGGGTCAGTCCCCGCTTTTACCCAACTGGTCGATCCGGGCCGACAGCGTCTTCAACTGCTCTTCGAGCGCCGCGGCCTGCTGCTTGAGCATCGACATTTCCTCATCGCGGCTCTCTGCTGCGGCGGGCTCCGGGGCGTCCATATACCTGATACCGCGGCCCATTCCCATGCCACGCCCCGTGCCGCGACCCGTCCCGGCGCCGGACGCTGCGGGAGCGGTTCCGAAATGGCTCGCCACGTTGGCGCCACCGTCCTGAGAGAAGGCGCCGGACTTGAGCGCTTCCACCGCATCCCGCACGGTGCCCGAGGCGCCGGTGTAGACATTCACCCCGGCCGCTTCAAGCGTGGCATAGGCGTTCGGACCGCAGTTACCCGTCAAAACCGCCTCGACACCCTCGCCGGCTACAAACTGCGCCGATTGTACGCCGGCACCCCCGCCAAGCGTCTTGCTGGGGTTTTCGATACCTCGAACTTCCATCGTCTCGGTATCCACAATGACGAAATAATCGGCCCTGCCAAATCTCGGATCCACTGCTGAATCCAGCTCCGGCCCCGCTGCGGTGACCACAATTTTCACAAATCTCTCCTTGAAACCTAAAACCAGTCAGTGTTCCCACAAGCCCTGCACAATTAAGGACAAAACTTTCTCACTGGTGGACAAGCCACCGCGTGGGCTAAAGCCCACCCTACAAAGCCGCCGGTGCCACATCATCCGTAGAGGCGAGGCATGCCTCGCCCGCGGAAGGCCGGTCGAGCTCCGCGCGCGGCAAGCCGCGCCCTACAGAGTCGCCAGTGCCACATAGCCTTTCAAAAGGTCAGATGATTGCCACGGATAACGTCCGTGCCCCCCATAGCAGAAAGGGGGCGAAGCCCTCCACTGGTGGACAAGCCACCAGTGCCACATTGCCTCTCAAAAGGTCAGATGATTGCCACGGACAACGTCCGTGGCCCCCATAGCAAAAAGGGGGCGAAGCCCTCCCCTTGGATTATATTTATGAGCGCCTCGCAGGCAAGAGTGACAATGGAAGGGGCGGCGACTCCGGTCACCGCCCCTTGTGAGCAAGGTTACTCCTTCGATCCTTTCGCCTGTTCTTCGAGCTCGGCAATGCGCTTCTTTATGCCGTCAAGCGCACCCTCGAAGTAATCGGCCTGACCCTTGAGGTCGTCGAGCTCGCTGGGGGCGCCGGCACCGGCCGGAGCACCGTAGTAGCCGGGGACCGCCCCGGGGACCGCGCCGGGGTATACGCCGCCGGACCAGGCCCGACCGGGAACCCCGGTGGCCCAGTACCTGTTTCTCCAGCCTCTACCACCACCGCCGCCGCCGAAGCCGCGGCCAAAGCCCCCGTAGCCGCGCCCGCCGACGGGGTTGGCATAACCGGGCATCCCGTTGCCCGTACAGTAGCCAGCGGCTCTACCCGTCATCGGCCCAAGGCCCGCCGGTCCAGTTCTGTCTCCTAATGGCATTTCTGGCTCCTTTCGTCAAAAGAGACCTACAACGATTCCTTACCAAAACTCATTTCGCAGGTCACCAGCCCCGGCCGAATCCTCGACCAAAGCCTCGTCCGAAACCACGGCCGAAACCGCGTCGGAAACCTAAGCCGAGGCCCCTGCCCACTCCGTACGCTCCGTATGCTCCATACGCTGGGTAAGCCCCTGTATACGGCGCGGCGAGCCCTGCCGGTACAGCGGGCACGCCATAGGAAGCCGCTCCCATAGCAAAGGCTCTGCCGGGAATAGGATTGGTATAACCGGGCATCCCATAACCTGCACAGTAGCCGGCCGCCCGGCCCGTCATAGGCCCAAGGCCCGCCGGCCCAGTTCTGTCTCCACCTGGCATCTCTGGCTCCTTTCGTCAAAAGAGACTTGTTTTTTTGCGATACACTTTGTCGCTTCATCAAACCCAATGCTCTTCGACCGTCGCGATGTCGATCCGTTCGAGATTGCCTGCCTCCAACGCCTCGACCGCCGAGGCCACGGTGCCGCCA
>JAGHCE010000077.1 GCA_021160625.1 Planctomycetota bacterium
CGAGTGGCTCATCCGTCTCCTCGACGCACTCGCAAAGCCGGCTCGAAAGCCGCCGTCACGCGTGCCACGCGTGACGACAACTGGCGACGCCGAACGCCGTGCGCTGGCCTACCTTGATGCCATGCCGCCGGCGATTTCCGGGGCCGGCGGCCACAACGCGACGTACGCCGCTGCGACGGCGCTTGTGCACGGGTTTGGAATCGAGCCGGATCGCGCGCTGGAGATTCTCCTTGCGCATTACAACCCTCGCTGTGAGCCGCCGTGGACCGAGAAGGAACTGCGCCATAAGGTCGACGACGCGGCCACTAAGGCGCATGACTATCCGTTCGGGTGGCTGCGGGACCAGGGACCGCCGTCAACTGACGGCGACGTCGATATCTCCGGTATACTCGCCATGGCTGCAGAACAGAGGGGAGAGCCAACGCCGGGAATCGAAGATCCGGGGCCTATACCAGAACATCTCTTTCGTGTGCCCGGCCTTATCGAGCAGGTAATGGACTTCACGCTGGCTAATGCCCCATACCCCAACGCTGGCCTCGCGTTCTGCGGTGCGTTGGCGCTGCAGTCGTATCTGGCCGGCCGGAAGGTCTCGGACTCAAGCGACCTGCGCCCCAACATCTACCTTCTGGCTTTGGCCAGTTCGGGGACAGGGAAGGATTTCCCACGCAAGGTCAACGCACGCGTCCTGTTCGAGATAGGGCATGTCGCCGGCCTCGGTGACAAGTTCGCTTCCGGCGAGGGCATCCAGGATGCGCTGGCGCGCACGAGCGCCATGCTTTTCCAGAACGACGAGATGGACGGCGTCCTCAGGCAGATCAACCTGGACCGTGAAAGCAGGCGAGAGTCGATTCCCAATATCCTGCTGACGCTCTACACGTCGGCAAACGATGTCTATCCGCTGCGCGTCAAGGCGGGGCAGAAGGAAGCCTCCCACATCGACCAGCCGCATCTGACGCTATTCGGTACGGCAACGCCGCAGTTCTTCTATGAATCGCTCAGCCAGAGGATGCTGACCAACGGATTCTTCGCGCGACTCATCATTGTGGATATAGGCAAGCGCGGCAAGGGGCAAGTCCCCGGCAGCGTCCGGCGCCTCCCTGAAGGCATACTCGAGGCCGCCGGGTGGTGGGCCGAATATCAGCCCGGCTCCAGGAGAGCGAACCTCATCGAGGTACATCCTGAGCCGCGCATTGTGCCCTGTTCACCAGAGGCCCAGGAAGCCCTTGACGACCTGCAACGCCAGACCGAGCGCGAATACGACAAGGCCCACGCAGGAAACGACGAAGTCGCGCGCGTTGCCTGGTCGCGTACGCTTGAGAACGCAAAGAAGCTGGCGCTCATCTATGCCTGCAGTGAGAACCACGAAAACCCGGTTATAGGCTTGTCTGCCATCGAGTGGGCCAGTGCCTTCGCCATGCACCAGACGAGACGCCAGCTCTTCCTGGCGGGAAGCTACGTTGCGGAAAACCCGTTCCACGCCGAGTGCCTGAAACTCCTGCGCAAGCTGCGGGAAGCGCCGGGTCAGCGTCTTTCGCACAGCATTCTCCTGAAGCGGATGAAGACCAAGGCGAAGGACTTTCGCGAGCTTGTAGAAACGCTCGCACAGCGCGGCGAAGTCCAGGTCATCACCACGCCCCGCGCCGGCAGCCCGCTGGTCGAGTACGAATTAACGGAGGGGGTGAAATGAGGGTGAAATGTGGTGAAACGAGGTCGGTTTTGGGTGGTCAGGTTTCTCTGGTTTCACCCAGGTTTCACCCCCAGAGGGTGAAACGTGAGAGATGCCATAAGTCCTTAATACATATAGATATATATATTCTTCTCTCTCTCCTTTCACCCATTCACCCGTATGTGTGCGCGCGAAAGAAAAAGGCCTCTGCGCACGCGATAGGGGGTGGGGTGAAACGTGCGAATAGGTACTTCCCCGCCAAAAGCGCCCGTGAGGCCGCCGGGAACAGTCGCGCTACTAATGACAGTTTGCTTCGCTTTGTCCGAGTCTCGCAAGCCGGGCGTACCTGTGGCCGTCCTGAGCGCTCCGGCGCGCCCCTGGGCCAACGTGGGCGCCCTGTGCGGCAATTACTGGCAACGAACTACGGAGGATAAGGTATGAAGGTTGAGATGTGGATCATTGAGAAGGTCAAGCCCTACGAGCAGAACCCACGCGTCAATGACCAGGCGGTCGAGGCCGTGGTGAACTCCATCCGGGAATACGGCTTCCGGCAGCCTATCGTCGTGGACTCCGAGGGCGTCATTGTCATCGGGCATACCCGGTGGAAGGCGGCGAAGGCCCTGGGCCTCGAGAAGGTGCCGGTTCACGTCGCCAAGGACCTCTCGCCTGAGAAGGCCAAGGCCTACCGCATCGCGGATAACAAGGTTGGCGAACTGGCCGACTGGGACTACGATCTCCTGCCGGTCGAACTCTCTGACCTCCGCGGCATGGATATCGACCTCGAACTGTTGGGCTTTGCGCCGGACGAACTGGAGAAGATCCTCGGCGGCGGGATCTACGGCAACCCCGGCCTCACCGACCCCGATGCCGTGCCTGAGCCGCCTGACGATGGCGTTACACAGCCGGGCGATCTCTGGATTCTCGGCAATCACCGCCTGCTGTGCGGCGACGCCGGCAGCGTGGCCGACGTCGACCGGCTCACAGGCGGCGCTGTAATCGACCTTGTCAACATGGACCCGCCGTACAACGTGAAGGTCGAGCCGAGATCGAATAACGCCATCGCCGCCGGCCTGACGAGTGTTTCCCGCCGGGAGGACGCCCAGTGCGAGCGCTCGACGACCGCGCGCGGGGCCAGGGACCGCAAGGCGAAGGCAAAGCGCGGTCATCACCAGTCCTTCGACGTGGCCCGCCAGGGGGAAAAGCACGCCACGACGCGGAAGATGCGCCCCAAGGACAGGCCGCTTGAAAACGATTTTCTCTCGCCTGAGGCCTTCGACGAGATGCTTCTGGCCTGGTTCGGCAACGCTGCGCGAGTCTTGAAGCCCGGCGGGTCGTTCTACATCTGGGGCGGATACGCCAACCTCGGCAACTACCCCGCGCCCTTGAAGGCATCCGGCTTCTACTTCTCCCAGGGCATCATCTGGGACAAGCAGCATCCGGTCCTCACGCGCAAGGACTACATGGGCGCCTTCGAGATTTGCTACTATGGGTGGAAAGAAGGCGCGGGACACCACTTCTACGGACCGAACAACGCCCCCGACCTCTGGCACATCAAGAAAGTGAACCCGGCCTCGATGATTCACTTGACTGAGAAGCCGGTGGAACTCGCCGCCCGGGCCATCCAGTACTCGTCCAAGCCGGGCGAAAACGTCCTCGACCTCTTCGGTGGCAGCGGGTCAACGCTTATCGCTGCCGAACAGACGGGCCGCAAGGCGTACCTCATGGAACTCGACGAACTCTACTGTGATGTGATATGTCGCAGGTGGGAAGAGTTCACTGACAAGAAGGCTGAGCGTATCCCCACCCGTGAGAACGCCCCGGCGTCTGCCGAGGCGTCCCATACGGAGGCCGGCGAGTGATGCTACCCCTTCAGTGCGAACTTGCCGCGTTCGGCCTTGACGAAGCGCGAGGTGTCGCCCTTTTTCGTTATCTCGCGCAGGATGGCCGAGTAGAGCGTGTTGTGCGGCGTGGGCGCCTCGGAGGTCCAGTAGCCCTTGGCGACGACGCAAGCGAACATCTCCCGCGTCGTCATCGGCGTACCGGCCTCTTCGAGGACCTTGGCCGCCGCGTCGAGGCCGGACATATGTCCGTCGGCGCGCCTGGGCGCCTTCTTGGCCTTGGGCGCTTCAGTGGTAGCCTCGGCGCCTCCCGTCGCCCCCGTGGCCAACGTGTGCGCCCTGGGCGCGGCCTTGGCCGTCTTGTTGGCCTTGCCGCGGAGCGCTTCGCCGCGCAAGCGCTGTGCCGACTTGATGCGGACCGTCCTGTTGGTAAGGACATTGACCGCGTCCCAGCCGCCGTGTCGGCTCTCTCCCGTAATGCGAACCTCGGTGAGCTTCCCGGAGACCTTCGCCTTGTACGTCCCGCCAACCTTGACTTTGTCCTTCTTCACCGTTACCTCCTTGCGGCTGAGCCGCGTTTGTGTTTGGCCGACCCGTTCGGCCCTGGCCCTCGCCCCCTGTCGCCAGGAGGCGGTGGTCAGGGTCGTGGCTATTCCTCGAGCATGTCACCGATGTACCGGACCAGGTTCCCGAGGTTGTACAGGCGCACCTCGACGCCCCCGTCCGCCGGCCTGCCCTTCCCAAGGATGTCTGCTGCCGCCTCGCGAGTGCCTGCGCACCGCGCTGCATGCTCGGCGCCGCCGAAAACATCGAGCCCCTCGTTCTCTACGTCCCAGCCCGGCAGTATCAGCTCCTCGGCCTCCTCTTCGAGGATGTCCGCCGCGGCCCGCAGGAGCCCTACTGCCTTCGCCCTTGCTTCGCTTTCCATCGCTGTCCTCCTTATCTTAAGTCCTGTATTGCCAATGCCTTACGTTCAATACACACACATTAAGCCATGGGCGGCGAAGAACATCCACTGGATTACCGGCAAA
>JAGHCE010000012.1 GCA_021160625.1 Planctomycetota bacterium
GGATCACGACGCGCCCTGCGTGCCGCACGATTTCGGTGGCCTCGGCGACAGGCTGGAGGCCCGAGGCGCTCCTGTGGGCGTGGCCGACCGCCTCAAACACCCTGTCGGCCCCACGGCCGTCGGTAAGCGCCTGCACCTCGCGCACGACGTCCTTTTTCGCGGCGTTTATGCAGTAATCCGCGCCGATCTTTCGCGCGATGTCGAGGCGATATTCCTTGACGTCGGTTACCACTATCGTGCCGGCGGCGGTTGTGCGCAAAACCGACAGGATGGAGAGTCCCAGCCTCCCCGCACCGAGGACGACGACGACGTCAGCCGGCTCTACCCGGCCGCGAGAAACCGCGTGCGTCGCCACCGAGAGGATCTCCACCGTTGCCGCGTCCTTGACCGAGACGCGCTCGGGCAGGGCGAATACCTGGTTTTCGCGCGCCACGACCGCCTCTGCGAAGCCCCCGTCGAGGTCAACACCCAGGAGCCTCAGGTTTTGGCAGGCTGAAAAACTTCCCTCAAGACACGCAGCGCATCGCATACAGGGTATGATGGGGTCCACCGTGACCTTGTCACCGGGGACGACATTCTTGACGCCGTCTCCGACGGCCCTGACGACACCTGCGAACTCATGCCCCATAATCGTCGGGTAGCCGACCCGGCCCTCAAACTCGCCGGCATAAATGTGGATGTCGGTTCCGCATATCCCTGTGTACTTAGGAGATATCACAACCTCACCGACGCCGCCTTGAGGCTCCTCGACTTCCTTGATTTCGATTTTTTGCCTGCCGACGAGAACTGCCGCTTTCATCTTCCCTCCGTTCGGTGCCCTCAGAGATTCTCAGTCCAGGGCGAAGAAACCCTTCGCGTTGCCCCCCATTACCTTTTCGTTTTCCTGCCCGGTCAGTCCCGCCGCCTTGACGAGGCCGACGGCATAGGCAGGTGACAGAAGCGTCATATCCGTTCCGAAGAAGACCTTCTCAGCGCCCAGTCTCCTCACCGCCTCGGTGATCCTGGCCGGCTCGGCCAGCGTCGCGGCTATCTCGACATAGAGGTTGGAGTACTCCGACGCCCGCTGAATCCCCTGGCCCCACGCGGTCGCGCCCATATGAAGCATCACTACACGCAGCGGAGGGAATGCCCTCGCAATCGAGGAGGCGGCCTCAACCTGCACCGCGCCCCAGGTATGCACCAACAGCGGCATATCCATCTGGGCGATTCTTCGGAGTATCGCCATATTGAGCGGCGAATCGGCCGGCACGCCCGAGTAGTCGGGGTGGAGCTTGGCGGCCACGAATCGCTCGTTCTGGCCGTGGCGGCTGAGCTCCGCAAGGCTTGCTTCGCGGTGATTCGGATTTACGACTATGGCCCCGTAAATCCTGTCGTCGCAGTTGACGAGGTCCGCCACTTCCGCGTTGCCGGAAATAATGTCGTACTGGATGGCCCGTGCCGAGGAGACTATCGAGGCGTTGATCCCGAAGCGGTCGAGCGCTTCCCGGAAGCGCTCCGGCGTGTCCTTTTCCGAAGACGAGGGCCATTGCCCGTAGTGCGCATGAATGTCCACTATCATATCTCGCCCCCGAATATCCGCCGGGCGTTGCCCACGGCGATAAGGCCCTTGAGTTCACGGCTCATAACCACCGCCTCAAGCACCTCCAGCACCGGTACGTGGCTTGAAACCGCTTCGCCAGAGTCGAAAACGAGCCTCTCGGCCCCCAGGCGCAGCGCCAGGGTCTCGATGTTGTCGAGCCCCGCGAAAAGCCTTATCCCGAAGACAAGATTCCCGGCCCTCTTCGCCACCGCCGCCACTTCGCCCAGAGACGCGTAGGAAATCCCGCAGGCAACCACAGGCACATCGACCTTTGCGGCAACCTCGGCGATAGCATCCACCGGGGTATTGCGTGCCACTTGCAGCACGATCGGCAGTCTCGCCTCCTCGGCGCCGCTTAGAAGCGTCTCAAGGGCCGGATGCGAAAGGGTCCACTTCTGTATCGAGGGAAAGAGGACCAGCGCCCGGTAGCCCCTGTCGGCCTCCACGGCAAAATCCACCAAGGCCGCTTCAAGACGCCTCGGATCGAGAGTCATCGCGGGAAGAAGGCGCCGGTCACCGGCTGCAATCTCCAGGGTCTCGCAGTTGCCCGCCGCAAAATCGTAGTATGCCCCCGCCAGCGACGCCATGACCCCCCCGGCGTCCGCCTCATCGAGGTAGGCCTGCAATTGTTCCAGGGTTCCCTCGGCCGACGATGTAGGCGGATTGCCCACAAACAGCGAGAAATCGAAAAGTTTCATACAGGCTCCCTCCTTGAACGGGCGCATTCTACGCCCACGCCGCCCAGGCGTCAACCTGGAAACGCTTGTGCCTGGAAACGCTTACGTCCCGTGGCCGGGGACCGGCAGGGGCGCAATTGTCCCAAGGAATATGTTCGGCGACGTAGGGTGCGGCTTGCCGCGCGCGGAATAAACGTTCGGCAGACAAGAATGTCCGCCTTACTTATTGGCTTGGCGCACGCGGAAATGGTGTAGGGGCGCAAGTTCACTTGCGCCCGCAGCTTGATGAAGATAGGTGCCTTGGGCGCGATAAATCGCGCCCCTACAGAGCCACCAGTGCCACATTGCCATCGGGGTGAGGTTTACCCGCCGTGGAAGGCACGCCGCGCCCGCGGAAGGTTGGCTGACTGCCACGGACAACGCCCGTGACCCCCGTAGCAAGAAGGGGTCGAAGACCCCCTTTCTTGCAGCTTTGTGCGTGTCTTCTATAATACTGCCGGTGACCGTCTTCAGTTCGGCGGCTCTATTATTGAAGACCACAACAGCCGGGAGTACAGGCAGATGAGGCTCCTCAGAAACAATATCGAGAGACTCGCCGTGGAGACGGCCCTGGTCCGCGAGATGGATCGGCGGACCATTGAGGATTTCGGCGTGCCCGGCGCGGTACTGATGGAAAACGCCGGTGCGGCCGTGGTTGAGATAGCGTCACAGATGCTCGGCGCTTGTGGGGCCGTTGTCATACTTGCAGGCGCAGGCAACAACGCCGGGGACGGCTTCGTTACGGCCAGGCACCTGGCCAACCGGGGCTACCGGATGGAGGTCATAACGGCGGCGGCCCGCGCAAAATACCACGGCAATGCCGCGCTCAATCTCAACATCGTCGAGAAGATGGGCCTGCCGCTTTCCCTGTGGGATGAGCGCTCCCGCGAATTGATCGAGGGCACCGACCTGGTGATAGACGCTCTCCTGGGCACGGGCCTTTCCGGGCCGCTTCGGCCTCCCTACGGGGAGATAATCGATGCGGTAAACGCCGCCGCCGCCGCCGTACTGGCCGTGGATATTCCTTCGGGACTTGACGCCGATACGGGCGAGATCGTCAGCGCCGCCGTCACGGCAGCGAAGACCGTCACCTTCGCCCTGCCGAAAGCGGGGCTTTTTCGAGGTGAGGGGCCAGATCGGGCCGGCGAGGTAATCCTGGCCGATATCGAGATACCGCGAAGTGTCTACCCCCGGGGAAAGGTGCCCGGCGGCCTATGAAGATCACGTTTCTCGGCACCGGAACATCACAGGGCATCCCGGTAATCGGCTGCCACTGCGCAGTCTGCAGGAGCAGTGACCCTCACGATACACGCCGCAGGGCCAGCATCGCGATAGAAAGCCGCGGCTCCACCGTTATCATCGACACCTCGCCGGACTTCCGGATGCAGGTGCTGGATGCCCGAATAGAGCACCTCGACGCCGTTCTCTTTACCCACCCGCATGCCGACCACCTCCACGGCCTCGACGACATCAGGGGCTTTAACCACATCCAGCACCACGCGATCCCCTGCTACGGCGACGCCAGGACCTTAGCGGTTATCCGGGAATCCTTCAGGTATATCTTCGAAGCGCCCGATCACGGAGGGGGCCTGCCGCAGATTACATTGAACGAAATAAGAGATCCGATGAAAATCGCGGGAATTGAGTTTGAGCCGCTCAATATCCTGCACGGCCCCGTGGGGATTCTGGCGTACCGCTTCGGCAATGCGGCCTATGTCACCGACGCCAGCACCATTCCCGATGAGACGATGGCGAAGCTGGCCGGCCTGGATGTCCTTATTCTGAACGCCCTTCGCCAGAAGCCGCACCCAACGCATTTATCCATCGGCGAGAGCGTCGAAATAGCGCAGAAACTAAAACCCGCCAGGACGTACTTCACGCATATGTGCCACCGGGTAATGCATAAGCCGACGGAGGCGGAGCTCCCGGACGGGATTCACTTGGCCTGGGACGGGCTCGAAATCGAGGTTGCCGAAGACACGTAGCGCCGAAGCGCCAGGAGGCCGGCGATCTTTGCCGGGTTGTAGAGGCTCCTTGCATACGGGTGCATCGGGGCGAAGTCGTGCGCCAGCCGCGCCGAGAGTGCGTTCTTGTTCTCTTCGAGGCCGTCCGTGCGGCGCAGGAAGTAGACAAACGCCGGCCAGCGGCGGGCAGCCTCCACGAGCGCCGTCTGGGCGTCCTTGAAAGCGGCAAATTCGGGGCTCTTGGCGTAGAAGATGCCTCGAGCACTTCGAAACCTCTCCACCACACCGATTACCCGCAGGTTTTCCAGCGCATTTTTGAGCCCCCCTTCCCTGCCCCTGTAGCCACGCCGCCACAGTTTCTTCCAGGCATCCCTTACCCCGAACGGCTCGGACCCAAGCGTGTGAAGCGTCCATTCCAGGAGTTGAGGTTTCGACGGCGCAAAGCCGCTTAGTGAATCCTCAATCGCCCAGGCGCTCTCGATGTCCAGCGGTGTCGCAATCTGCGAGGGCCGGGGCAGGCGACCTGGGTCTATGTCCCTGGGCGAGGCTGGAAGGCGCCTGAGCCACCGCTCGACTCCAGGAGCGACAAACGCGAAACCATCGCTCTCCTGCAATAGGTCCTCTCCCGGCCCGAGGGCAAGAATAGCTCCCGAAGCCGCCTGGAAGCCCTGCTCGACTCGGCGGACCTCGTCAAGCGCCGCGGTCAAGACC
>JAGHCE010000192.1 GCA_021160625.1 Planctomycetota bacterium
GGCCGTGTTGAGGCGGTTTTCGGGCACCGGGAGATGTTTGAAAAGGCGGGGCCGTAGCTCAATCTGGTTAGAGTACCGGACTGTCGATCCGGGGGTTGGGGGTTCGAGTCCCCTCGGCCTCGCCATATATTCCAGGGCGGCGAAGGATACTTCGCCGCCTTTTTTCATTTCCAGGAAACGCGCCGCTACAAAGCCGCCAGTGATTACGGCGGCCTACGATACCACTCTACTGACTGCCTGTTCCGGCGCGGCTATTCGCGGATTTTCAGAATCCGGGCAGCCGAAGCCGGTTTTCGATGGATTCCGGCGGAGTGTCGATTGCCTTCAGGAACTCGACATACTTTGCGTGGAGGTCCCTGACCACTTGCGGATTTTCCCGTGCTACGTCCTTTTCCCCGGCGGGGTCGGCTGCGAGATCGTAGAGCTCGATACCCGGTTCGTCGGGCTTGTAGAGGGCCTTTTCCGTTCGCCGCACGGAGTCGACCGTCGAGGCGCCGGCCCCGGCGTACTCATATTTGTCGCCGCCGTAGATAAGCTGCCACTTGCCTCGGGTCACCGTCGAGAAACGCCTCGCGCCGACCCCGTGTATGAGCGACGAGGACGAAACCGCAAGCTCCCGGTGCTCGTCGCGGGTGTTTTCGAGGACCGGCACGAGCGAGAGTCCCTGGACCGTAGGCGGCGCCTTGACGCCGGCGAGGTCATAGATCGTGGCCGTGGTGTCGGGCGTCTGGACGAGTGCGTCCGTCCTGCGGGGCCGAGCGCCAGGCACGCGGATCATAAGAGGTATGTGCGAGATAACATCCCAGAGCGGTATGTGGCAGGACTGGTCGCCTCGGATGAGCGACTTACCCATAAAGTTGTGCTCGCCCAGGCAAAAGCCGTGGTCGGTTGTGAAGATAACGGCGGTGTCTTCGGCAAGCCCCAGTTCCTCGATTCGCCGAAGCAGGTAGCCCACCCACGTGTCGACGAGCGTTACCTCACCGGCGTACGACGCCCGGATATGCTTTATCTCCTCGTCGGTGAGGTAGTCGGCGAAGTCGTACTTCGGATAGACGATGTCCGCGCCGGTGGGGTTCTTCTCGTAGATCTCACGGTAGTGCGCCGGAGGGTCCCACGGCTCGTGAGGGTCGAACGTGTCAACGTAGAGAAGGAAGTTCTCCGCCTTACGGTTTTCCTCCAGCCAGCGCGCCGCTTCCCTCATTGTTATCGCGGGGAAGTACTCCTCCTCCCAGTAGCGCCGGTGCACGTTTCTCAGGTGCTGCCGCAGCGACGCCGGACGCCTGGTCTTCTGTGCGGACGCCACCTCCGGCTCAAACGGATACGTCCACGCGTTGTCGTTCTCCTGCCCGCGAACCCACTTCCACGCCGAAAAGCCCCTCTGGAAGTTGTACCCTCCCTTGAAAATGTGCGGCGTGTCGCCGATCATCATCGTGAGGAAGCCGTTTTCCTTGAGGACCTCTCCGACCGACACTGCGTCGGCCGGCAGCGGCGACCATTCGAAATACGTAAACGTAAACCGTCCCGTCAACAGGTCATGGCGGTTCGGGACCGTGGGGAAGCTCGACGTATAGGCCCGGTCGAAAACCACCGACTCCGACGCCAGCTTATCGAGGTTCGGCGTGTGTATCCAGTCGTTGCCGTAAGCGCCGATGTGGTCCCGCCTCATCGTGTCGGAATAGATAAGCACAATGTTCATCAAGTTCTCCCTTCAGTACATCTCTCGTGCCATTCCAAGTGGCTCCAGGTAGAAGCAGTCCGGTTGTCAAGTAGGGGCGAGGGGAGCCTGGCCCGCAGAAGGCCAGTTGACTGCCGCAGACAACGTCTGCGGCCCCCATAGCAGAAAGGGGGCGAAGCCCTCCCCCATAGCAGAAAGGGGGCGAAGCCCTCTCCCATAGCAGAAAGGGGTCGAAGACCCCGCCGCCGCTTTTGCACCCGTCACGCGACCGCGCCCAGAAGGACTATCGCCGCAAGGCCCAGCGTAAGGCCGACCCACCCGAGCCGGCTTGGGTGTTCCCGCAAGAGTGTCGCCGAAGCCAGCGCCACCGCGATCGTCGAACCGCCCGTGGTCGCGGGAAAGAAAACGTACGGTGCGACCGCCAGGTCACCGAGGGCGACGGTGGAGGCGTAGTTGCCCACAAAAAGGCAGATGCCCACACCCGCCCCGAATACCATCGCGAGGCCGCGCCCGCGCGCCGACGGCGAAAAGAGCGAGATAAGCCCGGCTGTGACGACGAAGGTCGCCGTTACCGACAGAAGCATCGCCATCTTGTTGTCAAGCGGCGCGAGCCCCGCCCATTTCTCGGCCAGCGGATACGAATACATAAAAAACGTGTTCGCGGTGAACGCAAGCGCCATAAAGACGCCCCAGCCGCGTTTGAAGCCGCTTTTCACGCCGCTTTGCCCGCCGTCGAGGCCGAGGGCCACTATCGCAAGCCCCGCCACCAGAAGCCCCACGATGCCCGCCGCGCTCGCGCCCCCGCCCGGATAGAGAAGGCTCAAGACCGCCGCCGCCGCGAAGGAAAGCGTCAAAATCGTCCAGGATACCGCGAGGTTCCCGCGCGCCACCGCGCTGATGAAAAGCGGAACCGCCGCCGCGGTCGCAAGCCCGCCGATGGCGCCCGCCGCGAAAAGGACTCCGGGCGCCGAAAGCGGCCGAGCATGCAGAAGGAGGGTCAGAAGGACGTTTAGTGCAAACCACGTGCATGCTACGCCGAAACCCACCCATATGTGCGGCAGGTTCCGCCGGACGATGATCCTATAGATGAAAGCCGTGGCCGACCAGCAGCAGATTATAAGGATCAAAACCGCACTTTTCACGCTCAATACCCCTGGCACAAACATGCCCGCCGCCCGGCGTCTACTTGCCGAGAATATCCCCGAACGTATCCACCCGCCGGGCGTCGAGGAGGCTCTTGTAGCCGTACGTCGGCCGCTCGGCGTCAAGATCTATCGTGGCCGTGGCGACTCCCTGGCGGCGGCCGGTCGAGGCGAGGATTTCGCCGTACGGGTCCACCACCGCCGAGCCGCCGATGTGAATCCCCCGCGAGTCCCTGCACGGCTGCGAGTAGTTCGACGAGACCATAAAGATCGCGTTCTCGACGGCGCGGGCCTTCATAATGATGTTGTTCAAGCTTTCGCGCGGCTCCGCGTACATCGTCGGCCAAAAGATTATCTCGGCGCCCTTTATGACCTCTATCCTGGCCGTCTCCGGAAAATGCAGATCAATGCAGATAATCGCCCCTATCGTGCCGAAATCCGTCTCGAACACCGGGTACGAGCGCCCGGGACACACTTTGGAGCTGGGCCCCTGGAGGTGCACCTTCCGAACCGCCCCCATGCAGGCGCCCTTGCGGTCGAAAAGCGCAAGCGCGTTGTAGAGCTTATCGCCGTCGGTCTCGATAAGCCCCCCGATGACGTACATCCGCCAGCGCTTGGCCGCCGCCGACAGCATATCAGAGGTCACGCCGCCGGGGACGGGTTCGGCGTCAAGCTGGTTTCGCGTGCGCTTGACGTTGAAGACCTCCGGCAGCAGGCAGATGTCGCTTCCGCGCTCGCCCGCGATGTCCAGAAGCGAGCGCGCCCGGCGGAGGTTCTCCTCCTTCGTGAAGAGAGGAACCTGTGAGTCGGGGTCGGGAAGCTCGATCGTAACCGTGCTGACAGTGACTTTTTCCCTGTCTGCCATCGCGGCCGCCTCACTCCTTCGTGATTATGCCGTAGGCATCGGGGCGCCTGGTAGCCCACTTGTCGATACCGGCCATCGGGCACTCCTCGTCGAGGTCGATAATGGCCGTCGCTACGTCTTCCTGCTTGCCGGTGTTTGCGAGTATTTCACCGTAGCGGTTGATAATCGCACCAAAGCCGAGGTGCCAGCCCTGTTTCTGGGAATAGTTCGAACAGACCGTAAAGATATTGTTCTCGATGGCGCGGGCCTTGTAGAGGGTATACGTTATCGACTCGCGGGGCCCGGAGTACATCGTCGGGCAAAAAACTATCTCGGCGCCGGCAAGCGCCAGGCTGCGCGCGGCTTCGGGGAAGTGGATGTCGATGCAGACAAGCGCGCCGACCTTTCCGAAGTCGGTTTCGAAGACGGGAAACGAGTTGCCCGGAGTCGCGTAATCGCGTTCTCCCGGAGGCAGGTGTACCTTGTGGTAGGTGCCGACGTGCTGGCCGTCGCGGCCGAAGATGGCCACGGAGTTGTAGATCTTGTCGCCGTCTTTTTCGTAGTAGCAACCCATCACGTACATCTTCCACTTCCGGGCGGCCTCAGAAAGCATCTTCGAGGTTTCACCGCCGGGGATCTCCTCGGCCTCGCGCTGGTTGGCGGTGCGCTTGGTGCTGAAGAGCTCCGGCAGGCAGACGATATCGCTGCCTCGCTGGCCGGCGACGTCCAGAAGCCGCTTCGCCTTCGCCAGGTTCTCGGCCTTCGTGAAGCGCGGCACGTCCTCGTTCGGATCCGGCAGCCCGAAGGTAATCGTGCTTACCGTAACGCTGGTTCTGTCGACCATTTTTTCAGTATCCTCCCTACTTGGTGCCTCCCCGGCCAAAAGCGTTCCCGAGAGGCTCAGACAGACGGCAATCGCCGCCGCAATCCCGATTTTGACAGTGAGTTTCATTTGCCGATACCTCGCTTTTCCCTGGTTGTAATTTACCTTTCCAGCAGCCGCCCATAGGTCTCCGGGACCCTGGAGCCCTGCCAGCCGCCTGCCGCCGCGGCGCCGGAGATGTACCTCTTGTCATCAAGGTTGATGACGGCGGTAGCGACGCCCTGGCGCCGGCCGGTGTGGGCGAGTATTTCCCCCTGCCTGTCGATTACCGCCGAAAAGCCGGTGTGAACGCCTTCAAGGCCGAGACACGGCTGCGAGTAGTTCGACGGCACGAAGAAGATGTTGTTCTCAATGGCGCGGGCCCTTGCGAGAATCTGCGCAGTCATCTGGCGCGGCTCGGAGTACATCGTCGGCCAGAAAACTATCTCGGCGCCATTTAGCGCCAGGCAGCGAACGCCTTCGGGAAAATGTATGTCGTAGCAAACGATTGCGCCCACCTTGCAGAAGTCCGTCTGGATTGTCTTGAAACTGTCCGCAGGCGCCTTGTGACCGGCGACGGCACCCGGCAGGTGAACCTTATGATACGTACCGATGTGTTTGCCTTCCCGGTCGAAAAAGGGCACCGCGATGTAGTACTGGCCGTCCTTTTTCTCCCGAAGGCAGCCGACGACGTACATCTTCCACTTCTTTGCGGCCTGGGAGAGAAGCTGGGAGGTCTCGCCGGCGGGGATTTCCTCGGCGCTTCCCTGGCTGGTTGTATGCTTGGCGTTGAACTCCTCCGGCAGGCAGACGATGTCGCTTCCCCGCTCGCCGGCGATGTCGAGGAGACCCTTGACCATCTCCAGCCTTTCGGCCTTTGACGTCCTCGGTCCCTCGTAGGTCGGATCGTGCAGGCCGATCGTAATCGTGCTCACAGTAATATTCGTTCTGTCTACCATCTGTTTTGAATCCTCCCCCCCGCCGGTACCGGCGGCCGAACCCGTTCCTGAAATGACAAACGTCAGTACCAATGCCGCTGCCGCTGTCGCCGTGACTGCCAAAAGCCTTTTCATTGTGTGTCCTACCACCAGAGCCGTTATTTGCCGTATTCGTAGCAGCCGATGTCAAAACCCGCTCCCGCCGGCCGTTTGTTGCCGTCGATATCGCTCGTAACCGCGCCGACGCCCACGCCCGCGTCGATTGCCGCGGAGCCGGCCGCCAGATGAAAGTCGCCTCCTTCGGCGTCGACGAAAATATCCGCCGGGCCGGCCTCGATGGAGTCAGCGTCGAAGCCGCGCGCACGCCAGTCTGCCAGCGTAATGAACCCGTCGCCTATGCCGACGACGCCCTTCCCGGCACGGCCGAAGAGGATGTTGTTGTTACAGGCAAAGCCCTTGAGCGAATCGGCCTCCATCGCCAGGGCCGCTTCCTGGCCGGAACTGTTGATGAATATGTTGTTGACGAGAGTGTCGTCATGTCCGCCGCCTATCACCTTGAAGGCGTAGCGGCCTTGGCCCTTGCGGAAGTAGACGGTGTTGTTCGCAAACACGTTGAAGCCGCCCGTCTCGCGGCCGTTACCCTTGAACGACGCAATCCCCTTACCGGTGTTGTTGTACAGCAGGTTGTTGGCCACCAGGGCGTGCTCGGCGCCGTCAAGGTTAATGCAGGTCTTTGTGATGTCGTGGATGGTGTTTCCCACGAATCGCGCATACGAGATCATCCCGTCGCCGCCCTCGCCCAGGTCGCCGTTTACGTGGAGGCCCATCTGGGCGCCATAAAGCTCGCACCCGGAAAGAACGGGATGATCCGTAGTGGAGAAGTATATGCAGATCGCGCCGCCGGTGCCGTCCATCCGGCAGTTCTCCACTGTGACGTAGTCCGACAGCCCCGTCTTGATGCACCAGGGCTTGTTCTCGGAAAAGTTGCAGGAACTTACCGTGACGTGATTTGAGTCCGCGATGCGCAGACCCGCCTTGCCGTTTGCGCCGGTGATCTCGAGCCCCTCGACGACTATCCACGCCGACTTGTAGATCATTACCCCGTCGCGCCCGGCGGTCACAAGGAGTGCGCCGGGTTCGCCGGATATCGTCACGGGCTTTTCCTCGGTGCCTCTGAGTTCACTGATGTTTACCGTCTCGTTGTATTCTCCCGACATTACGACCAGGGTATCTCCCGCCGAAAGGGCCTTTACCCCGCGCTGGATCGTCTTCCAGGGGGCCTGGCTCGTTCCTGCCGCCTGGTCGTCACCGGCCGGACAGACGCACACCGTCGCCGCCATCGCCGGCAGACCAGCCAGCACCAGAGCGATCAGTATCCCCGCTGTCGCCACGTACCTTTTTATCATCATTGACCTCCTCTTGGCTGGACATTCACCCCGTTTGCGGATGCTCTTGCCGTGCGCCCCTGTGGCTCCCCGGGCACAACCACACATATAAATGTCAGAAAATCCCGGCCCCGGTCAAGTCCAAAGTGGTTATGGCGGCATATAGTGCCGCGCTTTTGATGTCTATTGCGCGCGCGGCAAGCCGCGCTCTACGTCACGATGCGGCACTGGTGGCCGTGTAGGGGCGCTGGTTCACTCGCGCCCTCGTTTTCCGGTAGCGGTACCGGGCGCAATAAATTGTGCCCCTACACCTATTCCGCGTGTTCCGGGGCGCGCCCCGCATTGGGCACCCCTGCCGCGCCCTACGCAGCAGGCACTTCCACCGGCAGGGGGAAGTGGCAGCGGCGGCGTCCTATGGTCAGGCGCAGCCACCAACCGCAGCGCTTGTCGGCGTCGTCGCGGATTTCCCTCGGCTCGTCGGGGATTGACAAGACGCCCGAAAGGGCCGATGAGGCGCCTCGGAAGCGGTTGATGTCATTTATCTCGCGCTTGTAGTCGGTGTGCGGTCGGCCTGCGGTACGGCCGAGCTTCTGCGTGCGGTAGACGACGTACGCCCTCACCGTGCGGGCCTCGGCCAGCCGCCCGCGCGGGTCCGACATCTCCCACCCGGCGGTCTCGCCCGGCGCCACCGGCGCCGAGAAGAGTCTCAACCGCAGCCCGGAGAACTTGCGCCTTTCCCGAGTGAGCCTTATCGCCTGGCCCAGTGTCATCGCCCCGATGAAGAAAAACGGCGTGAAGAAAAGGTACAAAAACCACGGCAAATCTTCCGGGGCCAGCGTAAACCCTCCGTACACCGTGAACGTAACGCCGTTCCAGAAAAGCGCAAACACCCAGGGCCCGACGATCTGCTTGTCGAACTCGGGCTTTATCCCCTTGCCGGTGTCCCTCTGGACTTGGCGGGCTTTCTTGATGCGGCCGGCGAGAAACGGCCCAAAAACGATCCCGCCGCCGACCCCAGCGAACACAAGCCCGAACATCACCAGCACCACGAACATATACGAGATGTCACGGTTGAGCACCGCCTGGGACGGGTCGCCGGGATCGTAGTACGCAGTGCAGGTCCTGCCGACTTCAAACTCGTCTGTTATCCGCTCCTGCGCCGCGCGGTTCGCCGTCGACATCCCCGTCAGCCGGTATCTCGACGAAGTGTACCGCCTGGGGCCGACTTTGTAACGGTACTTTATCACCGGCTTGTAAGTGGTCCCGTCCGAACTATTGTGGGCCTCGACCTTCGTCGATACGATTGTCGCCTCGACCTCCTGCCAGGCCTTGAGCGCGAACAGGTTCATATATCCCTGCCACACGCCGAACGAAAACGCCGCGATCCCCGCCGCCAGGAATGGCAGCCCGAAAAGCACCATGCAGCCTCTGCCCGCCGCATTGACTGCCTTCGACGTGCCCGGCGTCTTGTGGTTGTCAGAGTCCGCTTTCAACGACATCGCCGTCTCCGCTTGAGAAACCCCCTGTGGGACATATACAAGCCCGGCGCACCGGCATTTTACGGCGCCCCTCCAAAAATCTACACTGTCGTCCCCCAATTCCAAACATTTTCCGCAATGGGCAGGGCGGACATGCTTATCTGCCGTCACCTATTCCACGCGCGGCAAGTTTACCCGCCGCGGGCTTGTGAGGAACTGTGGCTGCCTGGTTTTACGGCCCGAAACGGCGAAAAATGCCGGGTGAGAGGCCCTTTCGGTTGATTTCCGGTACTCTGTACGTATATTGACTTCCTGTTTTGAGGCATAAATCGAAAGGAAGAAGCACTATGGCTGATGAAATGAAGAAACTGCTGGAACTGCCGGAATCCGCCAAGGAGGAGCTCGGAGCGCTGCACACGCCGAGAGAGATTGCACAGCAACCGTTTATATGGAGGGACACAGCGGCGAGGTTCGGCCGCGAGCGCGACGCGATCCTGGCGTTCCTTAAGAAGGCGAAGGCCCTCACCTCCAACGGCCGCATCGTGATGACGGGCGCGGGCACGTCGGCCTACGTGGGGATATGCGCCGAGCCAGCCTTGAGGACCGTTCTAAAGGCGGAGGCGCGCGCGGTCCCCTCCACCGATATCGTCACCCACCCCCAGACGGCCTTCATCCCGAAGAAGAACTATCTGCTGGTCAACTTCGCCCGCTCGGGCAACAGCCCCGAGTCCGTCGGGTCGTTCCGGTTCGCCAACGAGACCGCCACGACGGTTCACCACCTGGCGATTACCTGCAACAAGGACGGCAAGCTCGCCGAGTTCGCCAGGCAGGACCCCGAAAAAGCGTATGCCTTCATCCTGCACGAGAAGTCAAACGACGAGTCGCTCGTGATGACGTCGTCGTTTTCGGGGATGCTGGTGGCGGCGCTGGGCCTTGCGCACATAAAGAAGTTCCGCTCCTTCCCCCGCCTCGTGGAGAAGATGGCCAAGGCCGGCGAGAGGATGCTCTCGCGCGGGTCGGCCGTCGCGAAAAAGGTCGCGGCGCTCGACTTCAAGCGCGCCGTCTATCTCGGATCGGGAGCGCTTTACGGCGCCGCGGTTGAATCGGCCCTTAAGATACAGGAAAGCACATCGGGCGACGTCATCTCCGCCGTCGAGTCCTTCGTGGGCCTCAGGCACGGGCCGCAGGCGGTCATCCACGATGACACGCTGGTCGTGGCGTTCGTATCAAGCGACCCTTACGTGCGAAGGTACGAGCTGGACCTTCTCAAGGAAAACCACGCCAAGGGCCTCGGGATGAGGACCGTCGCCGTTACGACCCAAAGCGACGAGGAACTTGCGGCGGCCGTCGACGACGTTATCGAAGTGCAGCCGCGCGGCAAGAGCAAAATCCCCGACATCGCTCGCGCCCCAGTCGACACCATCTTCGCCCAGATGCTGGGAATGTTTAAGTCGATGGCATTCGGGTACCGCCCCGACGCGCCCAGCAAGTCCGGCGTTATCCACCGCGTTGTCGAGGGAATAAGCGTTTACGACCGCGAGAAGTTCATGAAAGACGGCGTCTGGGAGGTTTTCATAGGCCGCTGATGGCGGGTGTGCGCCCGCCTCTGGTTTTCAACGGCCGGATTTACGGAGAGAAAATACGTGATACGTGCGCTGATTTTCGATATGGACGGCCTGCTCGTCGAGACCGAGAGCATTCACGTGAGGGCCTGGCAGGAGTTCCTGCGCCTCAGGGGCATAGAGGCCCCCAAAGGCTTCTGCGAGTCCCTGGTCGGCACCAGCATCCGCGACAACGTTATAACCTCCCAGCGCGTGCTGGGCCTCGAGGGTGACGTCAAGGAGCTCACCCGCGAACGCGACGCCTTCTACCTCGAAATGCTCGAGAAAGAGGACCTTACGCCGCTGCCCGGAGTGCCGGCGCTTTTCGACCTCGCCGAGACATCGCGTCTGCCGCTGGCCGTCTGCTCGTCCTCCCCGCCCGACCAGCTCGCCGTGATTTTGCCCAGGGTCCTCGAAGCGACCGGCAGGGCGCCGCGGCCGGAGGAGTTTTTCGACGTGATGGTCTGCGGACAGGACGTCATCCACCAGAAACCCGCGCCGGACATATACGTCAAATGTGCCGGAGAGCTCGGCGTGCCGCCCGGGGAATGCCTGACCTTCGAGGACTCCGTCGCCGGCGCCGCTGCTTCGGCCGCCGCCGGAATGACGGTGATCGTCGTGCCTAATCCCTTCGTGGACGACAATCACCGGTGGCCGAGCCCCTATGTATTCGGCTCGCTTGAGGAGGCGTTGGAAAGCGGGGGTTTGCGTCTTGAGGCAGGCGGCGTGATGCTCGAGGCGGCACCGGCGTGAAGCGGGGAGTTTCCGGAAAACTCCCCTGCGGCGGTTTTTTCCGGCCGGAGAGGGGTTAAAGTGGCGGGAAAAACGAACAAGACGGCCTCCACGCGCGTCGTAATACTTACGGGGCAATAGGGCGGGGAATGCTCGGCGCGTGACGGTATCCGGCTTCAAGGCGTTTGAAAATGGGAATTTGCGCGCTTTTTTGGCTTTACAAGCGCTGTTGAAATCGGTATAAATTATGTGCTCCTTCGCCTGGAGCAGTCGGTTCTGAATCCGATAAAGAGCAGCCGGTCTGTCAGTTTCCTCGCAGAAGGGAGACTTGTAATGCAGCGTAAGAAGTCCAAGGGCATCTCTGCACCCCAGCACAGAGCACTCCAGATCGAAGAACTCGAAGAACGCATCGCCCCGGTTATCGTCGACGCAACCCACTGGGTCGTAGGCGATCCCGACACCGGTCCATTAAACGCATGGCCTGAAAGTCCGGATACGTACTGGATATTCTACATCGGCCCGGGCCAGGCCGACATCCGCGCGGTGGACGGCAATGCCGACCTGGACGGGCAGCACATCGGTAATGTCACAATAACCGGTAGCGACATCACGTCGATGCTTTTCATTATGGATCTGCCGGACGATGACACGCCTTCCCAGGACGGTGTTCCCTGGTCCACTGACGCCGGCACCATCTGCGTCCAGGGCAACATACTCGTCCAGAACGGCGATATGGGAGCCATTTTCATTGACGGTATGTTCGGCCAGGAATGGTCCATCGGTCAGCCTACATTGACGGTTGATGGGACGCTGGGCAAGCTCGACGCGGGCATCCTGCTGGCAAACGTCCACGCCCAGGACGACATCTGGGAGATCGACTCCGACACCACCATAGGTGCATATCTCGACGTGCGTCCCGACCCGGATATGTGGGTCTATGGGTTCCATGATACAAACATCACAGCCGACGGCAATATCGGGGCCATCCGGGCGGGCGTGGGCCTTGGTGACCAGGGTGAATCCATCTCTGGAATTGCGATCCTCGGCGGCGCGATATCGGGCACCACGTCGATAATGGCAAACGCCGACGGCATAGGCGATCCCGGCATCATAGACCTCATCGAGGCAAGAGGCGGGTCACTTATAGATGGGAACATCGGCTGCCGGCTTGGGGACAATGTGCCCTACATCAGCGCCGGGCCGGGGGGCAACGTCCGCTTCATACACCTTGACGGTAACGTCTTTGATAGGGGCCCGACGGGTTGGTCTTACGCGGTAACGCCAATCACGATTGGCCCTGACGCTCCGCTTTCGGAACGGACGATTGTAGACGACTCCGGTGGCGTTATGGTGATCAATCCCGGAGAGGTTACGTTTACAACGGCGGACGGCTCGATGACCTACCTCGGTGAGGCCTCCTATCTGCTCGTCCCCGTTGACACGGGAACCCAGGGTCCCGGTGCCGTCCTGGCGCGCGTCACCCTCGCCGGCGACGCGGCCTGCACCGTTTCCGGCAACGTCGAGGTAGGCGAAGTGTTGGTAACAGGTGACACCGAATACCCCGAGGGTCTGGTACTTGACTTCGCGGATATCCTGGACGCCACGAGCATCGACGATCTCGATATCGCACAGCCCTCGGACATAACACAGTTGCAGGGCTACGTCCACCAGGTGTTCACAGGCACCGGCGAGGCGGATATATACTACGTGCACGGGGACCGCATTCCCATATTCCTTAACAACACCAACGATGGCGATATCGTCAGCGCTTCCTCTAACTCGGAAGTTATCTTCATCGGCGCTTCCAACAACGGTGGAGACATAGGTGCGACCGAGAGCATCACCCCCTACCTTATCAAGAGCCCGCTGTATTACGTGGACGGCAACGTCGCATGGGTCGACTCCGATCCGGACCCCGGTGCCCTCACTCCAATTGGTATTGAAGGCAGCCTCATGCGCTACAACTCCATATACGGCGTGCGGGCCGAGGGCCAGATATACGGCGTGTCGGCCGGCGGTGCAATAGGCGACGTGCGGGCGATTGGCGGGGGCATAACTCTCGTCGTGGCGGATACCAACCACCAGCGGGATCCCGGATCACCGCTGGTTACGGCCGACCTGCTTTTCGTGCCGGGCTTTGCCGCGGCCGGCGATCCCTTGGACATAACGTTCTCCCTTTTCGGCAAGATCCACAACACGGTCGGTGACGGCGTTTTCGGTCAGATTCTCTCAGGTCAAGCCAGCATCCCGAATCTTCCCGACACACATATTGACACACTGCAGTACCCATGGGTGCTCGGTGGGACCATCGAGTTGGTGCGTGTGGGAGAGGGCTTGGAAATAACGACAATTGACCCCTATGGCGGCGGCGTCTTTGTCAGTTCCGGGGTCTATACGGCCCAGAATATCGAGCGCGTGATTTGCAGCGGTTACGGCGATGACACAAAGGGCATAAACGGCATATACGGCGACATTATGGCAAAGGCCAACGGGCTCCCCCTTGATCCGCTCCTTCCCCCGGAAGGCCAGTTCCCGTTCGGCGTGAGCTACGTCACCGCCACTAATGGTGCCGTCATCCAGAGCAGTTGGATAATCGGCGGGGACATGGACTCGGCTTTTTCGTCAACCAGCATCAGTTCTGACATCGGCTACATTCGCGCATCGGGGAACGGATCGATCATAGACGGCATCGAGGTTGTGGGCCATTCAGTTACGGCCGTCTCCGCGACCGGCGGCAGCAACGGGATCGTCTGGACAAACGTGACGGCGTTCGGCGGCGGCCTGCAACTTATCTCCGCCGACGGGCCGGGGATCGACAACAGTAATTTCCTCGCAAACGGCACGGCCGGCGCCATAAGAACTATCGGCAGCAACTCGGCGATCACGAATACCTCGATAAAGGCTATGGCCGACCTCAAGAACCTTTCCACGAACGCCCTCGAAAACGACTACATCAACATATACACGCTGGGGCGCCTCTCGACACTTGACCACATAGACAATACCGTCTTCGATGTCGGTGGTCTCAGGACTATGACGATCAGGAACGACATAATAAACGGCACCGCCATCAACATCGCCGGCCCCCTGAACCGCCTGACCGTCGGCGGCACGATCGACGGCTCCACGATCAGGGCCTCGGGCCCCTGGGCGAATATCGGCAGGGTGATCGTGAAAGGCGACATCAACAATTCCACGATCTACTCCGAGCATAACATCACTATGGTGCAGTCGCGTACCGGCAGCATCGTCAACACCGACATCATGGCGCTGGGTTCGAGCGACCTCGATGCGGACCTGACACTGACCAAGTTCGCCAGGATCGGCAGAGTCCAGGCCGCAGGCGACATCAGCGGAACGATCTACTCGGGCTACCTTGACGAAATCGTGGCCAACACCGACAACGACAGCCTCATCAACGCCAGGCTCGACTCCGTAAAGGCCGGCGGGAATATCTCCGCAGACGTCTATGTCGGCACGGTGCGGGTCAACGGCAACATAGGCGGCGATATGACGATCACCGCCAGGGTCGGCACTATTGCCGCCGGCGGCAATATCTCCGGCGACATCGTGGCGGGCAACGTGGAGTCCTTGGCGGCCGCGCCTGACTTGGGCGACGTCAACGGTGACGTCGACATCACGGCCAAGGTCGGCTCGGTCAAAAGCGACGGCACGATATCCGGCGACATACTGGTCGGCGGCGTTTACGCCGACAATGACGTCAACGGCAACGTCGATATCGACGCGCGGTTTAGCTCCATCAAGGTAGACGGCGGTCTTACCGGCGACGTCGAGATCGGCAGCGTCGTCGCCGTCAACGACGTCAACGGCAACGTTTCAGTCCCCGAGGTCCTCGGAGCCGTCAAGATCGGCGGCGACATCACCGGCGACATCTACGTGGGCGCGGTCGACGCCGGCAACGACATCAACGGCGACGTTACCTTTGCCGGGAGGATCTCAAGTATCAAGGCCGACGGCGCCATTACGGGCAGCGTCTACGTGGGAAGCGAGGCCGCGGGCAACGCGGTCGTCGGGGCCGTCACGGGCACCGGCAAGGTCGGCTTGATTACCGCGTCGGGCGGCGGCGTTACGGGTGATGTTGACATCCTCGGCAACCTCGGCGCCTTGAAAGCCGCCGGCGACGTTGGTCACGACGGCGGCCTCTTGGAGGTGGGCGGCAACATCGGCCGGCTTTCCGCCGGTGACAGGACCTCAACCGGCGACCTGCTCTCAGACGTCACCGTCGGCGGCAACCTCGGCAGCGCCAGCGTCACAGGCGCCTTCCCCGGTTCGCTCGACGTCGGCGGCAACGCCGGACGTATCCAGGTCACCGGAGACATCGGCGAGCTCGGCGACATCTTCACCGTGGGCGGCAGGGTTTCCAGTGTGACCGTCGGCGATTCGGTCACACTGTCTGATTTCCTCTCGGACGTCACCATCACCGGCAACCTGGGCACGCTCAAGATCAGCGGTGACGTGGGCGACGAGAACGCTGTCAACCCGCTGGTTCCCTTTGACGTCGGGGGCAAGGTCGGCAGGATTATGACGGGCCGCATCTTCAGCGACATCCACGTCATCGGCAACCTCTCCTTCCTCCAGACGGGCAGCGGTGTTACCCCAGGAGCGGATCCGCCGGATTATGACTTCATCAACCCCGGTTTCCAAACCGGTCATCTTACTGTGGACGGCAGGATCGGCCGCATCGTCTAAGGGAGGCATCATAAGTGGAAGAAATCGGCACCGAAAAACCCGGAACTGATGAGCAGAAGGGGCAGATTCGCCTCGACGAGGCGACAGCTGAGACGTCGTATGCCAATTTTTTTACGGTCTCCAAGCGACTTGAGTAGTCCTACCACCGTTTAAGCCAAGGCATGTAGAAAGACACAC
>JAGHCE010000043.1 GCA_021160625.1 Planctomycetota bacterium
GCGCCGGGTCTTTCCAGGGGTCAAGCCATGCCTCGATGCGGGTCCTGGCATAGCCCCTCGAGACGACAAACGCCATTATCGGCACCACCGCGACAGCCGGCGCAAGGATGTGGGTGATTTTCGCCCCTGCAACAAAAAGGACAACCGCCGCCACGAGCCCGAGGAGAATGGACGTCCCGATATCGGGCTCCAGGAGAACCAGGAAGCACAACACCCCCGTGACCGCCACCGCGGGCACAAACGTCCGCCGGAACGCGCGCACGCTGGGGGTCCTTTCGGCCAGAAACGCCGCCAGGAAAATGACAAGGGCGATTTTCACCGGCTCGGAAGGCTGCAGGCCCACCGGCCCCAGCCGCAGCCAGCGGCTCGCCCCGTTCACGCGGTGGCCGATTCCGGGAACAAGCACGAGAACCAAAAGCATCGCCGAGACGGCCAGGATCACCCGGTTGTAGCGCAGGATGACGTGATAGTCCACATACCCGAGCGCGAACGCCGAGGCTATCCCGAACGCCACGTACATCATCTGCTTGATGAACGTGGGGCTTACAAGCGGCCCGTCGCCGCGCGCGGTCGTCGAGTATATCATCACCGTGGAGATACCCAGCAGCGCCGAGACGGCTGCCACGAGTATTGTCCTTGCCGCTTCGTCTTTGTGTGCCAAGGTGCCTCTTTTCACCTGAGCTTGAGCGTCGCAAGGGCGAAGGCCGCGAGTATCCCCGCGATGATCCAGAACCTTATCGTCACCTTGCTCTCGGCCCAGCCCAGGAATTGAAAATGGTGGTGAAGCGGCGCGCAGCGAAAAACGCGGCGCTTCGTGCACTTGTAGTGGAGCACCTGGATAATTACGCTGACCACCTCCGCCACGAAAATCCCGCCGACTATGAAAAGCAGCAGTTCCTGCTTTATCGCCACCGCCACGAACCCTATCGCGCCTCCCAACGGCAGCGACCCGGTGTCCCCCATAAACACCTGCGCCGGGTGGCAGTTGAACCACAGGAAACCCAGAGTCGCCCCCCCCAGCGCCGAGCAAAAAACCGACAGCTCCCCCGCCCCGGGCACGGGTTGTATGAAAAGGTACTTGGAAAAAACACAGTTGCCCACGATGTAGGAAAGCGCCGCAAACGTGCCGGCAACTATGACCATACACCCCGGCGCGAGGCCGTCGAGGCCGTCGGTGAGGTTCACGGCGTTGGACGTTCCCACGATGACGATGATGACAAAGAGTATGAAGAGCGTTACGGGCATTTTCCACGCGGCGATTCTTATCGAGACGAACGGCAGCTGCAGGAGCCTGCCCCAGTCGGCGTTGGTCGCCTGGTAGTGCCGCAGCAGGCTCAGCGCAATCACGACGGCGATAAGCACCTGCGCAATGAGCTTCATCCGTATGGTTAGCCCCTTCTTCGAGGGGTCGGTCAGCTTGATGGCGTCGTCCACGTAGCCCACCAGCCCCAGCCACAGCATGCACAGGTTGGCCAGCAGAACGTAGAAGTTGAGAGGGTCAGCCCACAGGAACGCCGAAAGCACCGTGGCGAAGACGATAAGCGCTCCACCCATCGTGGGAGTGTTGGCCTTGTCCTTATGCAGGTCGGCGAGGAAAGGGGAGTCGGTCTTGTCAACGCGCTCGCCTATCTTGCGGCGGCGCAGGTGCGAGATAAAGGACGGCCCGATGATGACGCACGCCAGAAACGCCGTTATCGCGGCAAACGCCGCCCTGAATGTAATGTAGCGAAATACATTCAGCGCGCCGAAACCGGGCTCAAGCGCATATAGAAGTTTGAAAAGCAAACGAGCAACCTCCCCCTCGCGGGATGGTTACTTTAAGAAATCCAGCACCCTCTCCAGGCGCATACCTCTCGACGCCTTCAAAAGCACCACGTCTCCGGGACGAATGGCGTCGGAAAGGGCCTCTCCGAGGTCCTCAAGGGTGGGAAAAAAGCGCGCACGGTCAGGCCCCATACCCGCCTGTGCCGCCGCATCGGTGGCGTGGTGCGCCATTTCCCCCGTGGCCCAACAAAAGTCAAACCCCGCCTGGGCCGTCTCCCGGCCCAGCCGGCGATGGAGCTGGGCCGATTGCTCCCCTAATTCAAGCATATCGGCAAAAACGAAGAACTTTCTTTCGCCCTTTCGCGCGGCCAGCTCCCTTGTCGCCGCGACCATGCTGTCCGGGTTAGCGTTGTAAGCGTCGTTTATGAGCACGGCGCCGCCGAGTAGCCTCTCTTCGAGCCTCATCGCCGGCAGCCGGAAGGACGCCATCCGCCCGGCGATGTATGCCAGGTCGAGCCCCAGCCTCCTCGCCACGGCCGTCGCGGCAAGGGCATTGTAGATGTTGTGGCGCCCCGAAACGCCAAGCGTCGCCTGAACCGCCCCGTTCAGGAAAAACGTGTACCCCTCGGGCCCCCTTTCAATCTGACTGGCAAAGACGTCGGCCGGCTTGTCGATACCGAAGGTAAACAGCTTGATGCCCGCCCAGGAGCGTATCCCGGCAAGTATCGGATCATCAGCGTTTAGGATTGCCGTGCCCCCGGAGGAAAGCCCGTGCAGGAGCTGCGACTTTTCATGCGCCACCCCATCCACGGAGCCGAGCCCCTCGATGTGCGTGCGCCCGATGTTCGTCACGACACCCACGTCGGGAGCGGCAATCTCGGCAAGCCTCGCTATCTCGCCCGGCCGGCTCGTCCCCATCTCAAGAACCACCGCCCGCGTGGAGGCGCTCGTACGAAAAAGCGTCAGCGGCACGCCCACTAAGTTGTTGTAGGAGGCGGGGCTTGCCACGGTGTCGATCTTCTCTTCAATGAAATGCCGCACCATTTCCTTCGTGGTGGTCTTGCCGTTGGAGCCGGTGATCGCGACGATGGTGGCCCTCAGGGTGTGCCGGCAGGCCTTTGCTATCTCGCCGAGCGCCGTCAGGGTGTCGTCCACCTTGATGAAGACCTTCTCGGCGTCCTTCTTGTAAATTCTAAAATCCCGCGAGTACACCGCCGCAGCCGCGCCCGCAGCGAGCGCCTTCCTGATGTAGTCGTGCCCGTCGAAGTGCTCCCCGGCAAGCGCCACGAAGAGGTCCCCGACCTTTGTCGTCCTGGAATCCGTGGAAACGCCGGTAATCTCCCCGTCCCGGGACCCGCACACGACCAAGCCCTTCGTGACCGTTTTGATAATTTCAACGGCCATCGGTTTCAACTCTCTGTGCTCCCGGCAAAGTCGCGGATGACCGCCCGGTCGTCAAAAGGCACCACGGTGTCTCTCAAAACCTGGTAGGTCTCGTGCCCCTTGCCCGCCACCAGCACCACGTCGCCGGCGCGCGCAAGGCGGCATGCCGCCTCTATTGCCTGTTTCCTGTCCGGTTCGACGTAAAGATCGTCAGACTTGTCGGTGCCGGCGAGAATCTCGTCAATTATGTCCCCGGGCGCCTCACTGCGGGGATTGTCACTCGTGATGACGACAACGTCGCCGAGATCCTGCGCCACGCGGCCCATTCTCGGCCGTTTCCGGCGGTCGCGGTCGCCACCGCAGCCGAAGACCACTATCAGGCGCCCCTCAACCACCGGCCGAAGCGCCGTAAGGACATTGCGCAGGGCGTCATCGGTGTGCGCGTAGTCCACGAACGCCGCGAAGCCGCGCACATCCCTTATCCGTTCGAGACGCCCCGGCACACCGTCAAGCGCCTCGATGCCCGCAACCGTCTCGTCGAGGCTTATCCCCATTGAAACGGCCGCCGTGGCCGCCGCCAGTATGTTGTAAACGTTGTGCACGCCGATAAGAGGCGTCCGAATCACGGCCTCGCCTGCGGGCGTGTGAAGGTTTACCGAACTTCCGTCCAGGCCGGTCGAAATGAGTTCGCCGGTTACCTCCGCCTCGTTTTCAATGCCGTACCAGACGCGGGCGGCCTTCGTGCGCTGGGCAAGCGTGGTCGAGTTCGGATCGTCCGCGTTGAAGACGCCGACACTCTCACGCGGCAGGTAGCGAAAGAGCTTGCCCTTGGCGTTTAGATAAGCGTCGAAGGTCTTGTGATAGTCGAGGTGCTCCGGCGTGATGTTGGTAAATATCGCGCAGGTGAAGTCAACCGCATCCACCCGGTACTGCTCGAGGGCATGAGACGATACCTCCAGAACCGCGTATTCGATCTCATCGGCGGCCATCTCGGCCAGGAACCTCTGCAGGTCGCCTGCCCCCGGCGTCGTCGTCCCGGCGCGCACCACCCGTCCGGAAAATTCGTAGTTTATGGTTCCAAGAAGGCCGGTCTTTCTGGCCGCCACCTGCAGTATGGAGCGAACAAGATAGCCCACGGTGGTCTTTCCGTTCGTCCCGGTAATGCCTATGACCTTGACCTTGCCGCTTGGATGGTCCCAGAAGATGTCGGCCAGCACCGCCAGGATATGGCGGGTGTTGGATGCGGTCACAAGGCAGACGTCGCCGGGCACGTGGACCTTCTCCTGTGCAACGACGACCTGCGCTCCTCTCTCGACGGCCTCGTTAATAAAGTCGTGGCCGTCCGCGTCGACGCCTTTGATCGCGACGAATATGTTGCCCGCCTGCACCTTGCGCGAGTCGCTGGTGATCCCTGTGATGTTGCGGTCGGCGAAGTCGAAGACCTGCACGTCCTCGAGGGTGGCCAGGAGCTTCCTAAGGCGCATTGAGGCCCCTCCCGCCCGACCGCCGCACCGCACCGGCCGACTCGGCCGAGGCCCAGCGAAGGGCCGCCTGGCGGCGGTGGGAATCGACGAGCACGTAGTCAAGCGTCGCCTTTAGCGCCTGTGCCGCGTACGGCGCGGCAACCGTCCCGCCGAAACGGACCACACCGGCGGAAGGTTCATCCACCACTATGAGCACGACCGCCCTGGGAGACTCGACGGGCCCCGTGCAAATGAAGGATGACACGTACTTCGAGTGCGAATAGTGCCCGTCCACGAGTTTCTGCGCGGTGCCGGTCTTCCCGGCCACCGCGTAGTCCTCCAAGTTCGCCAGCCTCCCCGTGCCGTTTGTGACCACCTCGCGCAGCACCTTTGCAAGCATTGTCCTGGCGGTCTGCTCGCTCAAGGTCCGGCATTTGATTTCCGGGTCTGAGTGCTTCTCGAGGACCCTGCCCTTCGAGTCGAGAAGCCCCCTCAAGATCCTCGGCTTGACAAGGTACCCGCCGTTGGCAAAGACCGAAAAGGCCGCCGCCATCTGAACGGCCGTCACCGATATCTCGTGCCCCATCGGGACGCTCGTCATCGTGTAGTACGACCACCGTTCGGGCCTCTCAAGGTAGCCCGACGCCTCGCTGCCTATCCCAAGCCCCGATGAGCGCCCGAAACCGAACGCCCTAAGGAAAGCGTAGGTGCTGGCGGGCCCCAGCCTCCGGCCGATTTTCGCCATCCCGATATTGGAGGACTTCACCACGACATTGAGCGCCGAAAGGTTGCCGTAGGAATAGTGGTCGTGCAGGACGCGCCCACCGATGCGGTAGGCGCCGTTCTCGCAGAAAATCGTCTCGCCCAGTTTGACCGTTCCCTCATCGAGCGCGCCGGCAAAGACAAACGGCTTGAACATCGACCCCGGCTCGAAGCTGTCCGTCACGGCGCGCAGCCGCCACGTCTCTTCGGCGTAATCCCGGTAGTGGTCAGGGTCAAAGGTGGGCCGCTGGGCCAGCGCCAGGATGTCACCGGTCTGCGGCGACATTACGATCCCGGTAACGGCCTTCGGACGGCTGTCGGCGTAGCACCGCTCGACGGCCTCCTCCAGGAAGTCCTGGATGTTGGCGTCCACCGTGAGCACCACGTGGTTCCCGTCAACGGCCGGCACGAAGGCCAGCGACCCACTGGAAATGGTCCTTCTAAGCGCGTCGCGCCGCTCCCTGCGGTAGCCGTCGCGCCCCTTGAGATTCTTTTCACAGGCAAACTCTATCCCGGAGAGCCCCTGTTCGTCCACGCCCGTAAAACCGATGACCTGCGCAAGCATCCTGCCACAGGGGTACAGGCGTTTCCTTTCCTCACGGATGTGCACACCGTCGATGCACTCGGCCCTGACGGCCGCCTCCTCGTCGGGAGTGATCTGGCGCTTTATCCAGACGAAGCGGCCCCCTCGGCGCGCCTCCAAGGCCGAGCGCACCTTCCCCGCATCGAGGGCGAGCGCCGATGCAAGGCCGGAGGCCGCCGCCGCAAGGTCGGTGATTTCCGACGGGTCAACGAAGACGGATTTACCGGGCACCGAGATGGCCAGGATTTCACCGTTGCGGTCGTATACCCTGCCCCGCTCGGCCGGAATGGTGATTTCAAGCGTGTGCTGGGTCGCGGCGAGGTCCTTGAACCTGTCGCAGTCGACGGCCTGGAGGAGGAAAAGCCGCCCCCACAGCCCGGCCAACGACAGCACAAGCACTCCCAGGACGATTTTGAGCCTGAAGCGGCAAACGCGCCAGTCCAACTTACACCCCCACCGGTTGTCGGCTTTCCACTACCTGCGGACGAGGCCGGCCTGTGAACCCTCGACAAGATCGGCCGACGCCACAGCCCTTTCCGCCCGGCGCCAGCTGCCGGGGTCCACTAAGGCAATCTGCATACGCTCGTTTTCCGAGCGAAGCCGCGCAGGACTGGAGAGCTCGGCGACCTTGCCTTCAAGGTCGGCAATCGATACCTTCAGGCGGGCGCTTTCGGCCTGCAACGCCCCCATTTCGTAGCCGCATTTCACGGATAGGGCGTGGTGATAGATGTTGACGATCGATATGGCGACCACCACCGCCATACAGATGATGAGCCTGCGAACAGTCATAGCACACTCCTTTGTGCCGACCGCAACCTTGCGCTGCGCGCCCTGGGGTTTACTTCAACCTCCTCGGGCGAGGGCCTCAACGGCTTTTTCGTTATCAGCCGGTAAACACCCTCACGAGCGCCGTTGCGAAAGCCTTCCTTGACTATCCTGTCCTCGAGCGAATGAAACGAAATAACTGCTATTCTCCCTCCTGCCCCCAGCAGCCCCGGAGCAATCCCAATGATGCTTTTCAAGTTGTCCAGTTCGTGGTTGACCTCGATTCTCAATGCTTGGAACGTTCTCGTCGCCGGGTGAATCCGCCAGCGCCCGCGCCGCGGGCAGGCCCTCGCGACAATGCTTGCCAGGCGCGTGGTCGTCTCTATCGGCGCCTTCTGTCTCTCCCGCACGATGGCCCTTGCAATACGGAGGGAAAAGCGCTCCTGGCCGTATTCCCAGATTATCCTCGAGAGTTCCCTTTCCGGCGCACGGTTGACTATCTCGGCGGCCGCTGTGACCAGACCGTCGCGGTCCATCCGCATATCAAGCGGCCCGTCGCGCGAAAATGAAAAGCCCCTTTCCGCATCCCCCAGCTGCAGCGACGAGACGCCCAGGTCCAGGAGAATCCCGTCCACCTGATCGACCTCGGCATCGCCCAGCGCCTCCCGGCAGCCGGTGTAGTTGCCCTGGAAAAGAACACTCCTGGCCAGCCCTTCCTCGGCCAGCCTCTCCCGCGCGAACTCGATGACGTCCTCGTCCAGGTCCATTCCGATCAGAAGCCCCTCAGGACCCAGCCTCGATGCTATCTCGAAGGCATGGCCCCCGGCTCCGACGGTAAGGTCAACGAATATCTCGCCCCTCGCAGGCGAAAGCGCCTCCAGAACCTCGCCGACCATCACCGGACGGTGGACCTCGTCGGGACTACGCGTGTCCATCCAGGCGCCGGTCACATCTATGTCAAAGAGCGATCGCCGGCGAAAGGCCGGCCTGTGCTATAAGTCGGGCGTAAGGTCCGATCTGGACGACCTCGCGACCGACGCGGGAATTCACCGTGGCCACCCGCGACTCGAGCCGCGCAATTTCACCCCTGAGAAAGATCGACTCGGTAGGGGTCAGCCCCCCCCTGCCCGCCTTCTCAAGAAGCACCCGGATTTCAGACATCTTTCGCCTGTTGCCCCTTGTAGTTTCAACCTGGACCTCTACACCCATTCCCTCTCTCCTCCTCTCCCTCGCGTTTTTCCGGGAGCCCGCGTAAACACCCGCCCGTCGAGCGGCACCATCGAGCACCCAAACAAAAGCGGCAAATCCCCTCCTTACGGTATCCCTTCCGTGCTGACAGCCGGCCACAGCAGGCCAGAAACCCCCTCACCTTCAGCCGTGGTGCCCCCGCCCGCCGCTTTCCGAGCGCCTCACCCTGTTCGTATCAAAAAAGCTGCTCGGCAAGCGCCTCATAGTCGCCTGAATCCACCTCTTTGACGGCCTTCCAGCGGTCGGCGGACCAGACCTCTATGCGGCTGTAGACACCCACCACGGTCACGCTCTTCTTCAGGTTGGCCACGCGCTTGAGATTGTCGGGGATCAGCACGCGCCCCTGTCCGTCGAGTTCGCAGTAACCCGCATTAGAAAAAAAGAGGCGCTGAAAGCGCCTCGTCACGGAATCAGTAAACGACTTTTCTCTCAGGCTTGCCGTAACCTCGGTCCACTGGCTTACGGTGTAGAGAAACAGGCAGTCATCAAGGCCGCGCGTGATGAAGAAGCCCTGGGCCTCTTCCGTGGCCTTTAGCGCCTGGCGGAACTTGCGGGGGACGTTCAGGCGGTTCTTCGCGTCCAGCCGGTGATCGTACTCGCCGATGAACATCCCGGGGCTCTCCCACTGTAACCCACTGTGTCCCACTTGGCGCATCAATATACATTGGTTTATCGACCTGTCAAAAGGAAACTTGCACTTTTTTTACACGCTCTTAATCCAAGCGCCCATACTTTCCAAACGCTACACATCATCTTGCGCAACATCCTCCTCCAATCACAATATGTTGAGAGGGCGAGGCGGCAAAAAAAGATTCATAACTTCTCCCCGCACAGCGAACATCTCCTTGGCGACAGGCGCTTTCCGGCACCTGCAAGACCGAAAAAACGCTTATCCGGCCTTTCCCCACTTCCAGACAGAGCTTAGTATCACAGCAACTCGCGGTAAACCGCCTCGTGTGCGCTCACGAATCCGGCCGGATCGTGCGCTTTCAGGACCGCCGAGGCGCCGTCGCGGCCAAGCCGGCGCCTGAGACTCTCATCCTCGACGAGTCGGGCGAGGGCCTCGGCCAGTGCCGACGGGTCCGCCGGCGGCACCATAAGGCCCGTACGCCCCTCATCAATCACCTCCCGCGACCCCTCCACACTCGTCGCCACCACGGCTAGTCCCGCCGCGGCCGCCTCCAAAAGCGCATTCGCCATCCCCTCCCACAGCGACGGCAACACGAAGATGTCCGCCGCCGCGCAGAGGTCCCAGACGTCCGCTCTCCACCCGAGAAGCCGAAATCTCCCCGCTATGCCGGCCTTCCGGAGGGCCTCTTCAATCCTCTCCCGCTCGCTGCCCTCGCCCGCAATGACGAACATCGCCTCGGGGTGCGCCTTACCCAGGGCAGCCGCCGCCTCGGCCAGATGAATGTAGCCCTTCTGCCTTTCGAGGCGCCCCACCGACAGGATCAAAACGTCGCCCTGGGAGGCGCCGAGCTCACTGCGGACATCTTGCCGGGACCTTGAGGGGCACGCAGGGGCGACGGCGTTTGGAATGACAACGAGTTTTTTCGCGCGTATGTGGGCGTGGCTGCGGGTGAAGTCGCTTACCGCCTGTGAGACGCATATCTCCCTGTCGACCAAAAACTGAGTCAGGAAGTCCATTCTCAGGTGTGAGGATCTGCGCCGCTCGGCCACCCTGACCGACGAGACGACCGCAGGCACCCGCGCGAATATGTTCGCAAGTCGCCCGGCGATGTTGGCGTGGAAAAGAAACGTGTGAAGTATCGCGGGTCTCACGCGGCGCAGGATGCCGACAAGGCGCAGGAACGCCCGGGGGCTTGCCTTCCGGTCCATCCCGGCGTAGTGAACGGCAATGCCCTCGGCCTCGAGCCAGGCGCCTACCTCGCCAGCACCGGCCAGGCACGCAACCTCTACAGGCCAGCCTCTCTCGCGAAGCGCAGTTGCGAGCCGGAAGAGGTTCTTTTCCGTGCCGCCGACGTCGAGCTCGGTGATGAGGAAGAGTATTTTCCGGTTACCCATACGCGATGTCCTGTGTAGAATCGAGGCACAATTGTACGGATAACTTCGACAGCGAGCACCGCAAAAAGCAATGAAAGTATCCCTTTTCGATTATGAGTTGCCGCCGGAGCGCATCGCGCAGGTGCCCGCCGAGCCGCGCGACGCCTCGCGGCTTATGGTCCTGGATCGCTTGACGGGCCGCATTGAGCACAGGCATTTTTTCGACATCGCAGAGTATCTTCGCCCCGGGGACCTCCTCGTGATGAACGACACGCGCGTCATCCCCTCGCGCGTTTACGGCATCAGGCGCACGATGGGAAAGGTGGAGGTCGTCTTTCTCCGGGAGCGCGCCGACGGCCTGTGGGAGGCCCTCATCGGCTCGGGCGGCCACGTTATGCCCGGAGAGGCCCTCAAGCTCGCCGAGGGTTCGATCGAGGTGGAGGTCACGGCCAAGGACGAGGAGGGCGTCTTTACCTTGAAGGTCATTCGCCCCGATGACCTTATGGGGGCCCTTGAATCCTTCGGCCATATGCCGGTGCCCCCCTACATCGCCCGCAAGGGCAAGGCGGCCGCGCTCGAGGGGCTCGACCGCACCCGCTACCAGACCGTCTACGCAGAAAAGTCCGGCGCCGTTGCCGCGCCGACTGCGGGGCTGCATTTTACCGAGGCCCTTCTCGCACACCTCACAGAGAGCGGCATACGTATTGCGAAGGTAACGCTCCACGTGGGGCTCGGCACGTTCAGGCCGGTAAAGGTCGACACCGTCGAGGACCACGTGATGCACAAGGAGTATTTCGAGGTCGGCCCCAAGGCCGCCGAGGCCATAGAGAGCGCCCGCCGGGAGCGCCGCCGCCTCGTGGCGGTCGGCACGACGACCACCAGGACACTCGAAAGCCTCCCCGAAGGCCGTGTCGAGCCTGCCCGGGGGCACACGGACCTTTTCATCCACCCCCCCTACCGCTTTCGCCGGGTGGACCAGATGGTGACGAATTTCCACCTGCCCAGGAGCACTCTGCTTATGATGGTATCGGCGTTTGCGGAGAGAAAGCGCATTCTCGCGGCATATGAAGAGGCCAAGCGAGAGGGCTATCGCTTTTACAGTTACGGGGACGCGATGCTTATCCTGTAGCGAATTCGGCCGCAAGCTTTTTCGCCAGCTCCAGCGCTTCCTGCCTTGTAGCGACACGTTCCTCGAGCTGGGCGGTGTAGAGGGAGCGCAGTATCCTGCCTATCTTCGGGCCCGGCGCCAGCCCCATAGCGACAAGGTCGTGCCCGGTCAAAAGCGGCGTGGGCTTTATTTCCTCCTGGGAGAGCGCGTCCTTCGCATCCATCGCAAACTCGTAGTTGGACAGGTCGCCGTTGGAGGCCAGGGCGTCGACGCGGTGCACCTCCGCAAGATCCTCGAAAAGTTCGTGCCCCAGGATACGCTTCAGGGTGCTCTTTTTCATCTGCCTGACGTCTTTGAGGATCATATGATAGCGCACCAGGAAGGCTATGCGCTCGGTTTCCCGTTTTGAGAGCTTGAGGCGCCCGGCAATCTGCAGCGCCATCTTCTCGCCGACGTGCTCATGACCGGCAAAAACACACCGCCCCTGGCGATGCGCAGTGGGCGGCTTGCCCACGTCGTGCAGAAGCACCGCCATAGCCAGCTCGAACGAAGGCTCCTCGAGGTACCCGATCGCCAGAAGCGTATGCTGCCATACGTCCCCCTCCGGATGCTCAACCTTGCCTTGCCTGACGCCCTTAGTGGCGACCACCTCCGGCAGAATCTCGACCAGGAGCCCCGTATCGTACATAAGCTCGACGGCCGCCCGGCGGCTGGGGTTCACGAGCATCGCCTCGAGTTCCGTACGGATGCGTTCGCCGCTTGTCCGGCTTATCTTCCCGACATCGGCCTTGAGGGCTTCAAGGGTTCCCGTCTCGATGGTAAAGCCCAGCGCCGACGCAAACCGCACGGCCCTCAACATCCGCAGGTGATCCTCGGCGAACCTCACGGCCGGGTTGCCTATGGCCCGGACCAGCCGCGCCTCGATGTCGCTTCGCCCGTCGACGTAGTCGATGACCTGGCCTTCGACGGGGTCGTAGAACATCCCGTTGATGGTAAAATCGCGCCTGAAGGCATCCGCGTATGCGTCCGCATACTTCACGGCCGTCGGCCGGCGCCCGTCCTCGTACTCGGCATCCGTGCGGAAGGTGGCGACTTCGACCTCCTGGCCGGAGAAAAGCACCTTTATGACGCCGAACTTCTCGCCGACGTCGACCGTGTGCTCGAAGAGGGCCTTTACCTCTTCCGGGCGCGCGCCGGTGACGACGTCGTAGTCCTTGGCGTGGCGGCCCAGCATCAGGTCCCGGACACACCCGCCGACAAGCAGCGTCCGGTGCCCCGCTTCGCGCAGCGTTCGGACGATTCTCATCACGGTGTCGTACTTGAAGAGCTGCCGTGTCGACATCGGACCTTGCTGGTTGATCATCTACGCTCCAGAAGATTTCACGGGCAGACGGTTCGCAGCCAAACATTCAAAAAGGGCCAGAGCCAGCACAATATACAGCAACACGTCACCCAGGGCAAGAACGGGCTCGAGCGAGGCCAGCGCCCCGGCCAGCGATGCACTCGAGTCGACCAGAAGCACCTTAGCGCCGGGCAGGCGGCGCTTCGCCTCCTCTTCGTCCAGCCGGCCCGCCGCCAGCTCGGCCGGGTCGATGTTGACGCAGAAAACGGCCGTGTCGGCCGTGGTCCCCTCGGCCCGCAGCCGGTAGCAGCCGATCATCCCGGTAGACCTGTAAAAAAGCGCCTCGTCCTCACCCGCCGCGACCAGCCGTGACGCACCGTCCGGAGAGGTCACCACCAGTGGCCCGCCGGCACAGCCGGCCGCCGCCAGCTTTACCGGATTCCCCGCGTAGGTCTCTCCCGGGGAACCGGCGGTCTCGACCAGGTGGTATGAAACCTCGTAGATCAACGGCAGAAAAAACTTCGACGATACGAGCGTCGTCGTTCTCCTCGTCGGCGCAAGCGTGAAGAGCACCATCCTTCCGGAGCCGACCGGCGCCTCGACCAGGGCCGGCTCCCCCGTGTCAAATCGCATAAGCACCGTGGCCGCCTCGCCGGGCTCCATCATCCAGTAGTCATAAACCCTCACCGTGTTGTAGAGTGCCGGCGGCTCGTCCCTGAAGGCGCTAAGCGCATCCTCGCCGACCTCAAGCGACGAGAGCGCGAATCTCTCCCCCGCCGCCCGCCGCGCTGACTTCCTCCCCACAAGCCGGCCGGGCAGCCACGGACACTCCCGCCGGGCAAGCGCCGGATCGTCACACGCGAACACCACCAGGGATCCCCCGCCCTCCACGTAATCCGAAAGCCTCTTTGAAAGCGCCTCGTCCAGACCGCCTCGAAGCATCACGAAGACCACGTCGTATGCGTCGAGCGAGTCGATCTGGGCGTATGTCGAGCACGTAACGTCAAAGGGGCTCGTCCCCTGGGACGACCCTGTCAGGAAGGGATCGAGCGCACGCCGCAGAAAAAAGAGGTCGTCGTCGAACGCCGGCTCTGTGTGCTCTGCCTCAACAAGCAGGGCCTTTATGCGGTCTCGCACCAAGAGAGCGAAATGTCTCCGGTTGTCCTCGGTGAGACCGTCGGAGGTTTCCACCTCCACGAACCCCTCAAAGATCCCCTTCGTCCGCACGACCGTCGAAAAGGCCGCCTCGCTCGAGCCGCCCGGCGGCAGCGTCACCGAGCGCTGCTGGAGCCGTTTGCCGCCTGCGGTCAGGGTGACGTTGACGGTTTCCTCCACCGGCGAGCTTGAGGAGACCTGCGCCAGGATTTCCACGGGCGAGCCCACCACGCCGGCGGCGCTTTTGACATCGAGACTCTCGACCGAGATGTTTCTCACAACACCGCCGCAGTCGTAAACTATCGCCGGGACGCCCAGGAGGGCCGAACGGGTCTCGTCGGAGAGGGTCTCTTTCGGGGGCAAGGACGTCGCCTGAAGGTCGGTTATGACAAAGAGAAGCCTGTTTGCCGCCGTCGACTTCGACAGGAGGCCGCCGGAGTGCTCTAAGGCCTTTGAAAGCGACCCGCGCACCGATGAGGTCCTAAGACGCGCCGCCTGCTCTCTTACGGTGCCCACTTCGCTCACAAGCCCAGTCTCGGCAGACCCTTCGAGCGGCGCCGTGGGAACAAGCGCCACCATATCGCCGCTTCCGAGCCCAGACAGCATATCATCGAGCGCCTTCTTGGCCCGCAAAAATCGCGGCTCGCCGTCCTGCGCTGCGGACATCGACAGCGAGTTGTCGATGATGATGACCACGTCGCTTCCCGACCGCCCGGAACCGACAGCGCGCCTCACCAGCGGCCCAGCCAGGCCGACGGCCAGGAGGGCGATAAGAAGCGTCCTTACGATAAGGAGCAGCAGGTTTTCGATCCGGCGCCTGCGGGACGTGCGACGGGCCGCCACCTTCAGAAAACGCGTCGCCGCGAAGAGCACCTCGGGGGCCCTACGCCGGAAGATAAGGTGCAGAATAACCGGAATCCCGGCAAACAACGCCCCCGCAAGAAACCCCACGGTCACAAACGTCATCAGCCCCGCCTCTTCCTCTTGGAAAGGTACCTGGTCAAAACGAGCTCAAACGGGACGCCGGTGTCTGCAAAAACGTACTCGATGAAGCCCTCGGCGCAGCCCCGGCGGTAGTTTTCTATGAATGCTTTTATCTCTTTTTTGTATTCACTGCGCACCCAGCGGGGGTCGGCCTGGATCTTTTCGTGCGTCTCCAGGTCGATGAAATCGGACATCTTGTCAAAGGGGAACTCGAGCTCCCAGGGGTCCAGGACGTGGAAAACGATGACCTCGTGTTTCCTGTGCCTGAAGTGGCGAAGCGCCTTGAAAATCTCCCGCTCGTCGTCGAAGAAGTCGGATATGATGATAATGAGGCCGCGCTTCTTTATATTCTCCGCCAGGGCGTGGAAGGTCTCTGCAATGCCTGTTGGCTGCGAGGGCTCGGTCTTTTCCAGCTCCACGAGAAGGCGGTCGAGGTGCGTGGAGGTGCTTGCCGGGGGGATGCGCGTGCGAATGGTCGAATCGAACGTCACCAGCCCCACGCTGTCGCGCTGGCGAACCATAAGATACGCTAAGCTCGCCGCCAAGTACGCGCCGTACTCGTACTTGGTCACCGCACCCGATCCGTACGACATCGAGGCCGACGCATCGAGCAGGATATTGCACCTCAGGTTCGTCTCTTCCTCGAACTGCTTGACGTAGTAACGGTCCGTCCGAGCGTAGGCCTGCCAGTCGATGTAGCGGAGGTTGTCTCCCGGCGCATATTCCCTGTGATCGGCGAATTCCACGGAAAAACCGTGGTAGGGGCTGCGATGAAGGCCGGTGATGAAACCCTCCACAACGGTCCGGGCGACGAGGGAGAGGTTTTTGAGACGTCGCACGGCGTCGGCGGTAAGGTACTTGTAGCCGGTGGGGTTTTCAGTCACTCGGCTCCTCCCGGTCGTCTTGCCCGACGAAAAAGAAGATTCGCGAATGACCGTAGCGGCGCTCGTCGGCAATCCGCACGCCTTCAGGCACATCCTCGATGGAGACCCGGTCCGGGGTCCTCACGATGACGGGGGCGCCGTCGGCGACTTCTCCCGATGCGAAAAGCGCCTCCACGAGGGCAATGACGCTCTCCCTGTCGCGGGGGACACGCATCATATCGAAGGGCGGGTCGACGAAGACCGCGTCGAGCGGCCCTTCGCCTTCCAGGTATCGTTCGGGGTTGAAAGCACTTGCCTGCACGACACGGCCCCTCTCGATCATACGGGTCTTTTCCAGGTTGCGGGTTATCGTCGCCGCGGCAGCGCGGTGTTTCTCGACGAAGACGACCCGCGCGGCGCCTCGGCTCATGGCCTCTATGCCCATAATCCCCGACCCGGCGAAGATGTCCGCAACGCGCCAGCCGCCCAGATCCTGCCCCAGGATGTTGAAAAGCGCCTCGCGGACGATGCCCAGCGGCGGCCGCACCGCCGCCAGACGGGGCACCTCCAGTTTGAAACCCTTGAAGATTCCTGAAGTTACGCGCAGCACAGCCGCACCCTTGTCGCCGGGCTCATGGAAAAACAGACCCAATCATATTTTATTATCCACAAGTCGCGGTGAAAGTGAACGCTTCTGTCGCAGCGATGCGGGCTCGATTCCGACAAACGCAGGTTTCGACTGGAAAAATCAGGCTATTGCGTAGGGGCAGGGCTTGCCCTGCCCTCGGTTGGTGCGACAATGGCTACCCGGAGGCCCTTTTTTCACAGAATGAACGCCGCTGATTGCCGAAAAGGTATGCGCCGGGCCTCTTTCGTGCGTACGCTTGCCGACACTCGACGATAAAGGAAATCCGGGACCGATCCCGCTCCAGGAAGGACTGGAATGCCGAAAACGTTCAAGGGACTGCTCGTGATACTCCTTGTAGCCGCCGGCGCCGCCCGCGTCGAGGCCGCATCCCGGAGCATACTCGATAACGCGCGACTGGCGCTTGATACAGGGAACCCGAGCGAGGCCGCCTCGCTTTTCGAGAGGGCGTTGGCGGCAGCGCCTTCGTACGCAGAGGCCCTCGCGCCGGAGAGGGCCTGGACGTATATCAAGCTTGGAAACGAGGCCTTGAAAACCGAGGACCTCGCCGCCGCCGAGGACTACTATTCGCTTGCCTCGGCGATATATCCGCCGTACAGGGATATGTTTATGCCGCAGTGGGCCTTCGTGAAGCTGCGCCGGGTAAACGAGGCTCTCCGGGCCGCCAGTAAAGACAACGCAAAGACCGACTGGAAGGCGCTCACCCGCGAGATCCGCTGGATAATACACGTCAACCCCGACCATCGCCAAGCACACTTCACGCTGGGAATCCTCTACGAATGGCAGCACAAAAGCCAAGCCGCCAGGAACTGCTACATCAACGTCATCGGCGGGCTGCCGCCTGGGCGTGACAAGTCCATTGCCGCGTTGCGCGAGGCCGCAAAAAAGGCCGCCTCGCACAGACACTACACGTTCGATCTCAGGCCCGTCTTCCCGCCGTGGCGCCTCAGCGACCCCGGCCCCTTTCAGACCTACGCGCAGGGCCCCTTTATAATCCATCATCATAACGAGGCCCTTGCCCGCCGCCTCGCAGAGGTATTCGAGTACTACCTTTCAAGGCCCGCTCTAAACGGCGTGCTCGAGGCAAACGGCCCCTTTCCGAAGGAGTGCGACGTCTACGTCTTCCGCGACGAAAAGGCGTTCCAGGACTCCGGCGGCCAGGAGGTCTGGGCCGGTGGCCAGGCCAAGTTCCACTATATGGACGGTGTGCTGCTCTCCGTGAAAATCCAGCTTTTCCAGACCGCCCCCGAGCTCACCAACTCCGCCGCGCCCCACGAACTGGCGCACGTTCGGCTTCTGGCCGCTTCGCCTTTCGTCGAGGGGCTTCCGCTATGGCTCCAGGAGGGCGTAGCCACCTCCACGGAACCACGCAACAAGAAGGAGATGCTCGCAAAGGCGCTCGCGCGCGCACGCGATGCCGGTACTATGATGCCGTTTGAAAAGCTGATGGCGGCCGCAACCTACCCGAAAGACGTTCCCAACGATGTCTACTACGCAGAGAGCGTCGCCACGGTGGAGTCCCTCGTGGGGCACTACGGGGCCGAGCGGTTCTGGAAGTTCGTCAAGGCCATCGAGACCGTCGGCCAGGAAAGAGCCCTTGTCGCGGTGTACGACCTGACGGACACGGACGTGGAAAACCTTATCCTGGAGTGGACCGCCGCGCGGCAATGATCCGGCAGAGATTCTTGTATTCGCACCGGCAGTCGTCCTCCGGGCGCGCCGCATATGGCGGACCCTTCCGGATGGCCTCAACCGCCGCCAGGACACGGCGCTCGGCCTGCGCGAGACCGTCCGCCGCATAGTCCCATCCTACCTCCACCCCCGGCCGCAGGAAGTAGAGCGTGACCCTCCCAGGGACACGGCCCGTGAGCCTCCAGGCAGCCAGCGCATAGACGTCCATCTGTGCCCGGTAACCCTCGGCGTAGACAGGCGCCTCATCAGCCGAAATGCTGTCGCTCTTGAAGTCGATTATCTCGTCGGGGGCATACCGGTCTATCTTGCCCTCGAAAATGATGCCCTCCAGGAACACCGAAAACGAAAGCTCGCGCTCGCCGCCCAGGGCCGACAGGCGCTCGTAAAAGCGAGACTGCTCCAGCGCCGCCAGGATCGGCAGGCACTCGGCCCTAAGTGCCTCGGCGTTACGGGCATATTCGCCCCGGCCTCGAAGGATGCGATCGAGAGCCTTTGCAAGCGGCTCTCCCCGGCGCGCGCGCTCCAGCACCTCGTGCAGCAATGTCCCGACGACGTGCCCCGCAACCGCCTGCCCCCCCTCCTCGCGCTCCTCCAGAATCCAGTCCCCCGGCAGACGGCGCAGATGAGCGAATTCGTAGCGAAGCGGGCAGCGCGAAAAGTCGGCAATCTCGGTGGCGGTGAAGATGTCAAGGCCCTCAAGCCCGGCGCCGAGCTCCCCCACGCGCGCGGCCAGCGCATCTTCATCCGAAAGGCCGTCTCCGGAGATTGTTTCCCCCGCAACCAGCCTCTCCCGCAGCCGTGAAAGGTCACCGGCAGGGAGCCTCCGTGCACCGGAGGAGCCTTCATCGAGAGGCGAATAATCCCCCATCTAACCGTAAAAAAGCTATCCAAAAACTAGAAAA
>JAGHCE010000262.1 GCA_021160625.1 Planctomycetota bacterium
GCAAACTCCCCGTCGCGCTTACCGCCTCGTTCGAACCGGACACAGGCACCGTTGAGGTCCTCGGCGAAATAGAGGCGCTCGGTGACCTCCCTGCCGCTTCGGCGTCCGCCGGACCAGTTCTCGGTGACCTCCACAACCGTGCACTCGTGACCGTCGACGGTCTCCTTGCCGACAAGGCTGACATCGCGTGAGGCGTGGATACTGATTTCCTCGCCGCCACGGCGCCTGAACGTCAAATCGACGGGCACACCCTTGAGGCGGTCGCTCAGCGTGCCGGTGGCCGAGGGGAGCCCCGTGACGCCAAGGCGGTCGGGCGTGAGCATCATCGCCCGAAACGGCCTGTTGTCGCTACTCGATATGAAACCTTGATAGCCGTCCTGGGTTTCGGCGAGGGCCTTGGCGGTGGCGCCGTTGGTGGCGTACTTGAACGCGTTGGTGACCTGCCCGGATTCGGTGGTCCGGACGATCCGGCCGTCGATGCCGAACTTGTCGCCGGATTTCGCCCAGCCAAGCGAAGTGGTAACGGCGCCGCCCGAGCGCCACCGTGGCGCGGAGACTTGCGATGAGGGGCGCCGGCGCGGCGCGGAACCTCCCGACGCGGGGCGTCGGGGAGCGCCTTCGGCAGGCCTGCTGCGTATGCGGGGCGCGGGCGTTGTCTCGAAGGAGAACTGCGCCTGGACGCCGTCGAAACGCCGCTGGCGGTCGACGGCCCTGTCGATGAGCATTTCCAGGGTGCCATCGTCTTGTGAGAAGCAGGCGGGCAAAAAGAGGACCAGAAGCGCAATACCCGCCACAACCAACACCGCCCGGTATCTCATTGCGCGGTTCCTCCAAGCGTCTCCGCCACCAGGGGCGGACCTTACACATTACCTTTCAACACACGAGAGGTGTTCTTGTTTCACTGATTATCCACAATTGGCGCGCCTATGACAACTCGCGTTCGTTGCGCGCGGCGGGGGAGGGGCTATAATGGCGTGAGATAAACGGGGCGCTATGTGGCGAGGACGAGGAGAGGATTTGAGCGGTCCGGCAGCATACGACGCTGAAGTGATGCGGATGGTCAGGAACCTCCGCAGGGCCAGGCGCGCCTTTATGGACGCGGTGGTTGAGCTCGGGCCGGGGGCACTGGAGCGGATACTGGACGAGTCGGGCTGGACGGTGCGGCGGTTGATTGAGTACTCCCGCGCGACCGAACGGCTTCACTTCACCAAGATGTATCACTTCTTCAACAGCGAGGACGTGAAGATCTTCGATTCGCCGGCGGCGTCGCTCGACCACATTCACCCGGCGGATATGGAGATGAGCCTTGCGGCCGAATGCTCCCAGGTCTGGCTTGCCGGGCGCGAGACGGAGATGTGGCTCGACCTTATCATCGGCGAGGACCTCGACTGCTCACGCCCACCATCGGCCGAATGGCCCCGGGGCGGCTGGAGCATCCGAGGCGTCTTCCGGAACATCACGTCCCTCTACCGCGAAAAGGCCGGGACGCTCAAAGGCCTGTAACGCATACGTCTTTCAGCACGGGAAAATATACCGTAGCGAGGCACGGCTGGCACGCGGAAGGCCAGTTGATTGCCACGGGCAACGCCCGTGGCCCCCATAGCAGAAAGGGGTCGAAGACCCCCCTCCCTTCCGACATTCACTCAAGAAACCCTTGCTGCACGTCCGACATCTCCGATGGCGGACTATTCGTGCTTTGCACATCGAACAGAGCACTCGTGAGGTGTAGGCTTGGTCACGGTTTTGGGAAGCACAATCGAGAACCTGATTTCGCTCATCCGTGGGGCCGGGAGGTTTTCACGGTTTTCGGGCTCGGCGGTTGCAGGGGCTTTCGTCGAGAGACCCAAGCGCCGTGTGATACTGCCGCTGATGATGCAAATCGGCCTGCAATCGGTCCCCGTAATCCTGGCAACGGGTGCCTTTGTAGGGATGGTGCTGGCCGTCCAGATATACGGCCAGCTGCACAGGATGGGGGCTGAGTCGCTTTCCGGGGCGATAATCAACTACTCGATAGTGGCGGAACTCGGCCCGGTCCTGGCGGCGGTGATACTTGCGGGGCGCATAGGGGGCGCGATGGCCGCCGAGCTCGGCACGATGAAAGTGACCGAGCAGATAGACGCCCTGAGGACGCTCGGGGCCGACCCGGTGAACTACCTCGTGACGCCGAGGTTTCTGGCGTGCCTGGTCCTGGTGCCGATGCTGACGCTCTACAGTGACGCCATCGGCATTATCGGCGGCTACATAATGAGCGTCAAGTATTTCCACGTATCGGAGTTTTTCTACTGGCACCAGACGAAGATGTTCATCGAAAACTGGGACCTGATGGTGGGAATGGTCAAGTCAATCTACTTCGGCGGCGCGATAGGGCTCATCTGCTGCTACAAGGGCTTCCAGGCCAAGCAAGGCGCCGAGGGCGTGGGCCGCGCAACGACAAATGCCTTCGTGGCGTCGTTCGTCGCGATACTCGTAGGCAACTTCTTTATGTCGCTTTTCTTCAGGTCCCTGTATACGTTCCTTTACGAGTGAGGGCCATCGTGGCCGACATCCCCACACAGGCAGACACCACCGCGTCCGGCGAGCCCGTCATCGAGGTAAACGACGTCTGGAAAAGGTTCGGCTCCCTGGAGGTGCTCAAGGGCATTTCGCTTGCGGTCGGCCGCGGGGAAACGCTCGTCATCATCGGCGCTTCCGGCTGCGGCAAATCCGTGCTTCTCAAGCACATCATAGGACTGCTCCGGCCGGACAGCGGCAGCGTGGTTTTCGACCGGCAGGAGATTTCCACAATGCCCAAGATGCAGCTGGCGCAGGTGCGGCGGCGCTTCGGGATGGTCTTTCAAGGCGCGGCGCTTTTCGACAGTTTCTCGGTCAAGGAGAACGTGGCCTTCGGGTTGCGCCGTCACACGGACTACTCTGAGGAGAAGATGTCCGCCGTCGTCGCCGAGAAACTGCGCCTCGTGGGCCTGGTGGGCCTGGAGCAGAAGATGCCGGGGGAGCTCTCCGGCGGGATGAAAAAGCGCGTGGGAATTGCGCGGGCGATTGCGCTTGAGCCGGAGGTACTCCTCTACGACGAGCCCACCACCGGCCTCGACCCCATAATGGCCGACGTCATAAACGAACTCATCCTGCGCGTCCAGAAAAGCCAGAACGCCACCTCGGTCGTCGTCACCCACGATATGCAGAGCGCCTACAAGGTGGCTACGAGGATCGCGATGCTCCACGACGGCAGGATAATAGAGGTCGGCAGCCCCGAAGAGATACAAAACACCCACAACCCCACCGTCTCGCAGTTTATCCGAGGCGAGGCCGGGGACCTCATCGACACCGCCCTCGGATAAAAAAAGCAGGCCGCCCGTACCCGACGGCCCGCTGTCTCAAACCAGGCGTTTCCACCCGCATCCCGCGCGGGGAGGCATCACGGGCCAGGCTCCCTCGCCCCTACAGGTGCTCCACCCGCATCCGGCAGGGGAAGGCGTCACTCGACGGTTATGAACTTCGCCACGCCGGCGCGCTTCCTCGTGATGACGAAGGACTCGCCCTGCGGGACGTTGCCGAGCGCCTTGTCGAAATCGCCCGCAGATTTCACCGCAACCGCCTTGCCCCTGTAGCGTACCTCGGTTATAACGTCCCCGCTCTTTATGTCGGCGGCGGCGGCGCGGCTGCCCTTTTTCACCTCGGTGACGACCGCTCCCGTATCGTCCCGGGCCGAACCAAGGGCCGCGGCCATATCCGGCGTGAGCGTCTGGACCGAGAGCCCTATGTCGGTCGTGACCACACCCGCACCGGCGGTGGCCTTAGCGAGGTCCGCCGGCTGCTTGCCGATTTTGACGACCAGGGACTCCTTGCGGGGCTTCTCATCGACGATACGAATAACCTCCACTTTAACTTGCGTGCCGACGGGCGTCTCGGCCACGAGGTGCCGCAGGTGCTGGACACCTTCGATCATATTGGCGTCATAGGAGACGATGACGTCGTCGGGCCTTATGCCTGCCTCCTCGGCGGGCTGGCCAGGCTCCACTGAGCTCACGTAGATGCCCTTGGCATCCTTGCCGTACTTCTGCCGGGTCTCGTCGGGCTGATCGGCAAGGTCGCCGATGGAGACACCCAACCAGCCGCGGACGATCTCACCTTTGTCGATGAGTTCCTTGGAAATCCTCTTAGCGACATTCGAGGGAATCGCGAAGCTGATACCCATAAACTGCGGCACGCCCTTGGTGGCGATGGCGGTGTTGATCCCGACGAGCCAGCCGTGGATATCGGTCAGGGGGCCGCCGGAGTTGCCGGGGTTGATGGCCGCGTCGGTCTGGATGAAGTTCTCGTAGCCGGTGATGCCTCCGGGCGCGCCGATTATGCCGAGGTTCACCCTGCCCTTGGCCGAGACGATCCCCGCCGTCACTGTGTACTTTAGACCCTCAGGCTCGCCGAACGCCAGGACCCAGTGCCCCACTTGCAGATTGTCGGAGTCGCCCCACTCAATTTGCTTTGCCCCCTTGGCCTTTATCTGGATAACCGCGAGGTCCGTGCGGGGGTCGGCGCCGACGAGCTCGGCATCGTAGCGCTTGCCGTCAATGAGTGTCACGCCTATCTCGGTTGCATCCTCAACGACGTGGTTGTTGGTGAGGATATACCCGTTTTCGGCGTCGATGATGACGCCCGACCCGACACCGTGGGCCTTCGGAGCCTCCTTGGGCTCTGGTTGTGGCCTTGCCGGGCCGCCTGGAAAGCCCCTGAAATTGAAGAAATCGCGGAACTGCGGCGGCAGCGGCATATTTTCCCCGGGAACCCCCCACTGCCAGTACTGGTAGCCCTGCGGCATATCGACAGGTTTTGTGACGTCTATGTTTACGACGGTGGGGTTGACCTTCGCGGCGACAGCGGCGAACTCCTCCTGGAGTTTGACCGCTGTGCTGGAGGCAAGCGGCTGTGGCGCCGCCTTCGCCTGAAGCCCGGCCGCCTGGAAAAACACCGCAAAAGCGATTGCAAGGGCCAGTACACCGAGCGATCCGAAAAAGAACCTCTGCGTTCTCATCTCTTACCTCCTTTTGGGAAAAATGTCTTCGGAGTCCCTGCAGTGACACAGCGCCCGCTGCCGGGCACGCCGCCGCCGGCATTGTGTCAGGGGCTCTTGGTTTGCGCTGGGATCTGCGCCTTGTCGATGGACCTGAGCCTCGCTTCGAGCTCGGCCACCCGGCTTTCGAGGAGCTGGTAGTCGGCCCTCCCAACAACGTCATCGCGCCACACGAGCCTCGCGGCGGGAATGCCGTGGAAGACGCCCGGCTGCCGCAGGACAAGGGAATTGTCACCTTTCTGCTGGAAGGCAACGGGCCTGTAGTAGGGAGACGAGCCGTCGAAGACCAGGTACGCATTCACCGGGTAAGGCGCCGTAGCCGGCTGCGCCACGGCGGGCTGCTGGTCGTCCGGCGATCCGATATGCGGCAAGAGGACCGTGGCGACGATAAATACCGCCGCCGCGGCCGCCGCAACACCACCCATAAACTGCCACCTCACCACCGGCTGGACCTTGCGGCCCCTGCGGACGTCCACTTCATCGAGACGCCTTGAAAGCGCCCGGCCGAAGGCCTTGCCCGCAACCGGCACATCCGCCGCAGCCTCCCTGAGGGCGACGAGCGCCTCGCGGTATTCGCCAAGTTTCCGCGAACACCGAGGGCACTTCTCCACGTGCGCCAGGACCTCTTCGCTTTCGTGGTCCTCGAGTTCCCCGGACGCCAGAGCTGCGAGCAGTTCTCCTGCTTCACGGCAATTCATCTCACATCACTCCCATCAACACTCGCGTGCCACCGGTCTCTGAAAAGGGCCCGCGCCCGATGAAGACGCCATCTCACGGTGGCGGCCTGCGTGTCGGTTATCCTGGATATTTCCCGTATCTCCAACCCTTCTATTTCCCTCAAGACCAGCACCAGCCGGTACTTGTCCGGCAGCAGGTCGAGAAGCTCCCAAACCACGCCGGCGCGTTCCTTCCTCTCGGCCGCTTCAGCGGGCCCCTCGACCGGGGAGACCTGGCGCTCTTCCAGACCTTCGGGCAGATACGTAAATGTCTTTCTGCGCCGCAGCCTGTCGAGGGCGAGGTTGGTCGTGATGCGTCTGAGCCACGTCGCCACGCTCCACTTCGGGTTGTAGCGCGCGGCATTCTCCCAGGCCCGTACGAAGGCGTCCTGCGCACAGTCAAGGGCCTCATCGCGCGAGCCAAGCACCCGGTAGGCCAGAGCCACGACCATATTCGTGTAGTCACGCACTATGATGTCAAAAGACGCCCGGTCGCCTCTGCCCGCCTTTACCATAGCCGCACGGGAGTCGTCTGGAGGTCTCTTCGAAGGCGATCCTGTCTCGGGCATCTGCGACCTTTTCATTCTACTTACGAAAAATGAACGGGGCCGTTTGAGTTTTCCGTCCGACTCGCGCCCCTTCAGCGACGATATTCTAAGCATACGGGGCCCCAATAGCCGAAAAAATTATTCAGTTGAGGTCTTGTCGGCGGAAACAGGCATATGGATATGAATACAGGGGCATTCTTTCCTGAGACCCTCAGGGCCATCGAAGTCGACAGGCGGCAGACAGGCGTTCTGGAGGAGTATTTCCGGAAGGTCCTGGGGCACCGGGTATCCGCCGGGCTTCTTCGCAAGGCGCTTGCGGACGCGGTTTCCGGGCGGATCATCGCCGTGAAAGACGCCGACGGGCCGCTTCTGCTGGTACCTTTCACCTGTAACGCGGACGATACCGCGCAGCTGGGAGCGCCGCTTTTTTCCCCCCGTGCCGCAGGCGCAGAGCCAGCCGCCATTGAGGCGGCCGCGCGCCAAATCGGGAAGCTCGGCGCGGATGTGCTGCTTGCTCCCGTCCCCGTCGGGAGCCCTGCCGAGGCCCATTTTGAGCGGGCGGGCTTTCACCCGGGCCCCAAGCTTTTAGAGGTCTCGCGCGCAACACCAACACCGCAAGAGCCGGGCCCCCGGCAGCCGGGCTGGACGTTCTACAACGGCACAAGGCGGCTGCGTTTCGCCGAGGTCTTTTACCGCACGCTCGAAGGCAGCCTTGACGTTCCGGAGCTGCCGGTCTGCCGGGACGGCGAGGTCCTGATGCGCACCTTCGAGGAGAGGGGCCGGTTTGAAGCCGAGGACTTCGCGATCCTGGAGACGCCCGAGGGACCGGCGGGAGTATTGTTCGTCGTGGAGACGGCAGGCGAGCTCGAGATCGTCTATTTCGGCGTGGTCCAGGCGATGCGCAGCAGAGGGTTCGGGCAAGTGCTGCTGACTAAGGCGTTTGAGCGGGCGGTGCACCACGGGGCCGGCCGGATAAGGGCGGCGGTCGATTCGAGGAACGCGCCGGCGCTGGAGATCTACAGGAGGCTGGGCTTCAGCGAAAAGCGTGCCGTTCGGGTGTACATAAAGCGCCCGAAAAAATCTTGAAAAAAGTTCAGCGCCGCTAAGTTTCAGGGTGGACTTCGACTTACGGCGAGCCAGCGACCCGAAAAAAAATTATCCCTCCAGAAGTGCGTTGACAGCCCCCGCACATTGCGGTAATATCTCGGACCGGTTAAGGGGGAAACACATCACGGCATCAGCGGTCGACAGAACGCGGCTATTGAATATTGAATATTGAGCCTTGAGCCGTTTTTTCGTACGCCTCGCGGAAGCGTTCACCGCTTCCGATGTTTGCATAATCGCGCGGCCGTAGGCCGCTTTGAAAGGGGAATCCTACGTTGCAAGCCAGCGCCGTCGCAGCCTGGAGTGACATCCTCTGCGACATATCCAGGGCAATAGGCGAAACGCGATATAACCTGTGGTTCAGAAACACCGTCGCGGTCTCCTGCGAGCAGTCGAGCCTCAAGGTCGGCGTTCCCAGCACCTTTATGGCCGAGTGGATCGAGACCCATTACCGGGATGTGCTCCTCGAGGTCGCCTCCAAACGGCTGGGCCGGTCGGTCGATATCGCGTTCGTCGTGGAGCCGACGCTCTTTCGCAACAAGAGGCGCCGGGAGGCTGCGGCCAAAAGCGAGCTCCTCGACGAGGCGGCTCCGCGGCAGCCGGCGGGCCTTGACATCGGGCGCTGCAGCCTTGATAACTTCGTCGTCGGTCCGTGCAATTCTGTGGCCTACGCGGCCGCCTGCAAGGTCGCCGGAAACCCCGCAACGGCCTACAATCCGCTGTTTATCCACGGCGGCGTCGGCCTCGGCAAGACCCACCTCCTGCTGGGCATCGCCGGAGCAATCAGGGGCCCCCGACAAAGGCGAGGCATCGAATACGTCTCCGCAGAGGCCTTTACGAACCGCTTCCTCTTCGCCCTGCGAAACGGAACCCTCGACGCCTTCAGGCAGCGCTACCGCACGACGAAGCTCCTCATCATCGACGATGTGCATTTCCTGGCCAACAAGCCCGCCACCCAGGAGGAGTTCCTCAACACCTACAATACGCTCTCCCGTGAGGGCTGCCAGGTGGTGATGGCCTCCGACAGCCACCCGAAACTCATCAGCAAATTGAAAGAGAGCCTCGTCACACGGTTCCTTTCCGGGATGGTCGTGCGGCTTGAAAAGCCCGGTTACGATATGAGGCTCCAGCTCGTCCGACACAAGGCCGAGCAGAGACACATCTCACTGCCGCCGGCCGTCGCCGAGTTCGTGGCCGGCAACGTTACCGGCAGCGTCCGTGAGCTGGAAGGGGCCGTGAATACCCTGGCTGCCTATGCGAGCCTTTCGGGCGGTTCCATAACCACTTCAATCGCGCGAGAAGCCCTCAAGGGTCTTGTCAAGTCGCACTGCCGGCCGGTAAGGCTGCCCGAAATCGACGCCGCCGTCACCGCCTACGCCGCGCTTCGTGAAGGAGACCTGCGGTCGAAACGGCGAACCAGGCCGCTGGCCCGCGCGCGGCACGTGGCAATGTAC
>JAGHCE010000226.1 GCA_021160625.1 Planctomycetota bacterium
CGTGGTCGGAGGTTTTCAAGGACCTGGCCGAGCGGGGTCTTTCCGGCGTGCGCTACGTTGTCTCTGACGACCACAAGGGGCTTGTGGCGGCCATCAAGCGACACTTTCAGGGGGTGCTGTGGCAGCGGTGCCAGGTGCACTTTGTGAGGAACGTTCTGGGACACGTGCGCAAGGGCGACCGCAAGCGTGTGCTGGAGCTTTTGCGGGGGATAACGAACGCGAGGAGCCTGGAGACGGCCAGAGAAGCCTTGCGAGGTGCTGTGAAGAGGTTAAACGAAGATTACCCCCAGGTAGCAGGGATGCTGGACGAGCACGGCGAGGAGATACTGGCGGTTTACCAGCTGCCCGAGGGGCACCGCAAGCGAATGCGCTCGACGAACATGGTTGAGCGATTGAACCAGGAGTTTCGCCGGCGGACGAGGGTGGTGAGGATATTCCCGGACGAGGCCTCGTGCATAAGGCTGTCTGCGGCGCTGGCGATGGAGATAAACGAGGAGTGGATGGAGAGGCGTTACCTGGACATGGAGGCCGAGGACCTTTCAGGCACTGAGGCCGCCGGGAAGCGGGAGGCGGCATGAGGCTGTTAGTCGCTCCGGGCTACGCGCCTTAGCTCCCAACAGCCTCAAATCCCCAGAGATGAATTTACAGAACATTCGGGACTTGACTCCGTGCTCACCTACGGCAACGACTCCTATAGCGAGTACGAATACGACGGCGCAGGCAGGCTGACCGCGGTCAACAACCAGAAAGAAGACGCCACGGACATCTCCAAGTTCGCCTATTCACTCGACCCTGCAGGCCTGCGGACGAAGATGAGTATCTCCGGCACCGCCTACACAAGCGCCGACGTAGCCTACGCCTATGACTCGGCCTACCAGCTGACAAAGGAGACCCGCACCGGCGGCAATGCCTTCACGGCGAGTTTCTGGTACGACTCGGCGGGTAACAGGACGAAGAGACTCGTCGGCGCCTCGACCACTGCCTATGCCTACGACTACATAGACAGGTTGACGAAAGACGGCGGCAACACGCGCAGGCAGTGAGGTCAGGGTGTCCAGGCGGCAGACCTTGCAGCGAGGACGTTTTCAACGGGCGTGTCATATGCGACGATGCCCGTGCCGAGAATAAAGCCGGGGACACCGCTGCACCGGGCCATTATGGCGCGGGCCTGGTCAGCGATTTTTTCGGCCGGGCCGAGGCTGGCGAGGACGGGGTCCACATTTTTGCGCCAGGGGCGCGGCGCCTTTGAGCATTTCTCGATAAAGACGTCCGTGTCAGCGGGCCAGTCGCAGAGAATCTGTGTTGCGGTGGTGGCGAGGTAGCTCTCGAGTACGGGTGTCGTATCGCCGCCGATGACGAGCGGGAGGTGCACTTCCCCGGCGTTCCGGAGGGAGAAAAAGAGCTCCTTGTACACGGGAACGATGAGCGACTCGAAGATGCCGGGCGAGAGAAGCGGCGGTGCGGCTTGGCTGTCGAAGACGACGACTCCGCAGCCGGAGGTCTGCCTTGCCGCGCGGGCATAGTCAAAAGCCACCCCGGCGCAGAAGTCCAGGAGTCCCCTGGCGCGTTCGGGCTCCATCGCGGCGAGTATGATGAACTTCTCGGATCCCAAGAGCTTCGAGGCGAGTGTGGCAGGCCCCGAAACGGCCACGCGGACGTAGACCTCGTCGCCGATTGTCTCGTTGGCCAGCCGCGCAGCTTCCAGAACCAGCGGCGCCCGGCCGCGGGTGGCAATCCGTGTGCTGTCGAGGTCGGCTGCCTCCTCCGGCTCGCCGATGAGCGTGCCCTCGACCTCGGGGGCAGAGTTGTCGTCCAGGAAGCGGACCCGCGCGCCGAGGGCCTCCGGCTCGATGTTGTAGACGTCGATCCCGACGGTCAAAAGATCCGCATTATAGGTCTCGTACTCGGCGATGACGGCATCTGCCAGGAGGCGTTCATCCTGCGCGACTTGGGAGGGGGGCCGTCCGATAAGGGCGGCCTTGTGCTCGTAGATTGCGGGGACGAACGGCACACGGTCGGCCGGCTTTCCCGCCAGAACCACGTCCATCCTTTCCCGTGGCGACATCTTTGAATCCATACCTTTTGTGTCCCTTAGAAGTGATCCGGAGAAAACATATACGGCTCGTTCTCCGGAAAAAGTAATTCCATAAACGCCGCCGCATCGCCTGAAATCTCCACCCCGTCAGAAAGGGCGACCTCCCGTGGATCGCGGAAACCCGTCAGCACCTGGAAGAGCGTCGCGGCCGGGATTTTCAATCTCCCTGTGCCCGCCTCGGCCGCCGGGAGGGAAACCTTCGTCACACCCAGGTCCGTCTCAACCTCGACGTCGAGAGAGGTGCTCTCTACGGAGGAAGCCCGGCCGGCCGAGTATGCATCGGCCAGCGCCCCCAGGAATGCGTCCTGGCTTATGATTCGTCCCATAACGCCGCCGGTAGTCCTGTACGTTCTCTCCACGACGCAGCCCAGCGGCCTCAACATCGCCACCAGCAGGTGATCGCCGGGCAAGGCAAAGACAATCTCTCCGTCACGCCTCTCTATGGCGGTCCGGACGAGCTCGGCCAGTATCGCGCGAAGCGCTTCTGGGTCACCGGTTTCGGCCTCGCAGACGATCGTCGAGGCCGGGAGTGCGTCCGTTACCGCGTAGCCCGCAAAAGCGCCCCTGCCGTCCTCAACTACGAATATCTCCGGCCTGTGCTTGAAGGCGCTGCCGTGGGGGTAACGCCTGAAGGTCTCGGGGTCCCTCGCGACCGAAAGAGTCCGCCGGGCGTTGTTCCTGTTGAAGAGAGGGATAATCGCTTCAAGGTCGCCAGAGGTAAAGGGGCGCACGTTGAAAGGCGTATCGGCGCCCAGGACGCGCTCGGCGTCGCGCGTCCGGACTCTCGCGCGGACCTCGAAACCGCAGGCGGCGTAGTCGAACTTCTCGTAGAAATGCTCTATCCCGAAAAGTAGCGCTACGTCGTAGCCCCCCTTTTGCAGGAAGCTGCTGGTGTCCTCCATTACGATACGGGAATACCCCTTCATCCGGTGCTGGTGGGCGGTCCCAACGCCGGCGATACCGCCGACGCGCACTACCGCCTGGCCGAAATGTACGTGCAGCTTGCGTATATTCAGCCACGAAACGGCCTCGCCGTCGACCAGAAGCGTCCGCCGGAGCCACTTGCCCTTTTCTTCACTGACGATTTCCATCACTCACCTCGCTCTTGCGCCGCGGCCGCCGCGACATTGTGTGCCCCTATCCGACAATTTCCATAATGCCCATCCTGACAAGGTGCACGGCGAACGCGGCCAGGAGTATTGAGATTATCTTCGAGACGGCCTTGAGGCCTGCGGGGCCGATTGCCTTTCTTATGCGCTGTGCGGCCGCGAGGGAAATGCCCAGGACGGCGAGGGTGACAATAAAGGCGGCCACCGTCACGGCGTTGCCGTGCTCTGTCTGCAGAAGCGTCAGGGCCGTCAGGACCGCCGGGCCGATGATAAGCGGGATCACTGCCAGTACGATCTTTTGAAGGATATGCATCAAAACCTCCGCCGAAACAGACCACGTTCGGATTATCCGGGTACCTGCAACCATGTCAAGACAAGCCGCCGAGTGGGAGGTCTTCGCCCCCTTCCTGTTATGGGGGAAGTTGACAACAGCGAGTTGGCACATATAGTTGTATATGCACCGCGCATCTCAAGAGGTCGGGGAGTAGCTCAGCTTGGCTAGAGCGCAGCGTTCGGGACGCTGAGGTCGCAGGTTCAAATCCTGTCTCCCCGACCATTTTCATTTGTGCAACAAATGAAAATGGTCAGAGCAGGAAAGCAGTAGAACAGTAGAGCAGGAGAAAAGAGAAAACCTCCACGAGCACGAGGGACACCACAAAACAAAACGCGCACTCACCTGCGGTCTCCTGTTCACCTGATCAATTGCTCAGAAGGGTTCTGTGCAGGGCCTTTGTCTTCGAAACACTGGAGGTGTGAGCGATGCGCAAGATGATTGCATTCTGCGGGTTGGACTGTGCCGTGTGTGGAGCATATCTTGCAACGCAGGCCGATGACGACGCCTTGCGCGCCAAGACGGCCGGGGAGTGGTCCGCCCGCTTCAACGTGGACATCCCCCCTGAAGAGATTAACTGCGACGGCTGCCGCTCCGAGGGGCGCAAGTTCTTTTATTGCGCCACGATGTGCGAACTTCGCAAGTGCGGCATCGAAAAAGGCGTGGACACCTGCGCCGCTTGTGATGAGTACCCCTGCGAGAAGATGGAGGCGTTCTTCCAGGCCGCTCCCGATGCCCGCGCCGCACTCGAGGCGCTGCGGGAGTAGTCCGCTAAGTGGTTCCAATCGGTGTGATGCGGAACTTGATTTTCCGCAGATTACGCAGATTACACAGATTAGGAACCATGTAGGGTGCGGCTTGCCGCACGCGGAATCAGACAAACCATGCCTCGCCCCTACCGCCACGCGGGATGTGATGATGGCGTACCAACGTAAGAGAATGCCTCACGCAAAGCCGCAAAGGTCGCAAAGAAGAAAAGACACGGCGGGGCAAGATTTATGTGCCCGTGGTGTGGCGTATCCGCCGTGGCGGGCCACCAGCATATGTAGGGTGGGCTTTAGCCCACGCGGAATAATTATGGAGGTTATATAAGGTGGGCTGCAGCCCCCCCCTACACAGCCACCAGTGCCACATTTTTTGAGCCCGTTACATTCTTGGGTGTTCGGCGTCGTAGTTTTTTACTTTTTCGAGGATGGCGGGGCGCGACTCTTCCATCATATCGTGCCAGCCGCCGCTGTATGACGCCGTTCGCCTCTCCCAGGAGCGCGACTCGATGCCGCCGAGGAAGCGCTGCTTGAACTCGTCGAGCTTGGCGCCGTAGATGTGGAAGCTGTCTGAGTGGTCGACGTAGCGACCCAGGCGCAAGTCAAGCGAGGGATTAAGTTCGACGACGCGGTCTCTCATCATCTTCATAAGCCGGATGAAGGCAAACGAGTTCATAAACGCCGCGTCATAGGCGTCGCGGCTGCGGAAATGGACGTTCATATTGAGGTATGGCTTGCCGTCCGTGCCGGGCAGGATGCGAAACCATATCCTCTGGAGGCACGGCGGAGATGCCCAGCCGGGATCCTGCCAGGGCTTCCAGAGGGATATCTGGTTCGAGCGCTTGAAGGTCTGCTTTGGATTGTCGATGCCGGCCAAGCGACGCGCCACAATCTCAAACTGGTCGATCGGCTCCGGCACGCCGGGGACGTCATAGGCGAACATCCTCGCGTGGTACGTGTACTCCCAGCGCTCGTCGTCAGGGTCGTTTATGTCCCTTTGCCAGTGGTCCTTTATCCCCTCGCAGACCTCCATCGAGTACTCTTCGAGGTCCGCAGGTCCGCCGGGGAAACACAGGTGAATCATCGGCTCACAAAGCGGCTTCGTCACGATGTAGGTCATCGTGGCCTCGATGCTGGCCGCGTCGCCGGGCTTGTCATACGACGTGGCCACCCGGCAGCCCTCACGGTACAGGCGCCCGACTGCCTCCTCCCAGGCCTTTGCGAGACAGTCGGCCTCCACAAACAGGACCGGAACATCGGTATTTTCCGCCACGGCGCCCTCCTCAGTAACGTGAAGCCCCATTTCTTTTTGCCCCGTGCCGCCATCCTCAGATGTCGAGGGCGAGGGGCGCCCCTTCGTCCCTACACGTCGACCTTGTAGCCGAAGTCCAATTCGCTGGCGGGAATGCCTCCCCGCATACCCCAGTTCTCAAGCGGCGGCTCGTAAAGGATGATGTGAACGTCGGCGGGAGCGATGCCGAGCTTCTCGAAATTGGCGACGATGCGCTGGTAGAGAGAGCGCTTCGCCTCGGCCGTGCGTCCAGGGAAAAGCGTGATCTCGACGAGGGTGAAATTGTCGGCGCTTGAGTCGGGAATCTGGAAATCATCCGCCTCAAACTCCGCCACCCTGCTGATTCGATGGCCGTCGGGAACCTTTATCGCCTCGATGAGCGCCGCCGCAACGGCATCCAAAAGCGCTCGCTTCCCCGATTCCCCCCGCCCCTTGCGTACACTAATCTTTACTACAGGCATCCGACGGGTCCTCTCAAAAAGCCCCTATATTGCCGCGCGGCCGCCTAAAAATCGGCCCGCAGGCAATGCATTGTAGCGCCCCTTGGCGGTCGATTCAAGCGGCCACACCTCTGGAAAGCCGCGCAGGGTCCGCAAACATCGGGGGACTTGTGTAGAATAACCGGACGGGAATCCGTGTATGATGATTTGAGACGGCAGTGCGGCCGGTGTATTCGGGAGGCATGCGATGGAAAAAGTCGGCTACATAATACTGGGCACGGTTGGGGCGGTCTGGCTTTTGCTGATGCTCGTCGGGATGGTGGCCGCGTTCCCGGTTGGGCTTATCGGCCTTGTCGTCCTGGCCGGGTTCGGATTCCTTTTTGCTCACGTGGTCAAGACCCGCCTTGAAAGTAGGGACGACGACTATTACTCGAAGAAAATCGACAAGTAAAGGAGGCCCAGCGATGACCGTTTCCGAAAGACAGGACCTTCCGATGACGACCCAGGACGCCTTTGCCGAGTACGACATTGTCGTCACGCTCGGCGTGGTCCGGGGCAACACGATTCGCGCCCGCCACGTTGGGAAAGACATCCTGGCCGGCTTCAGGCAGCTCGTGGGCGGAGAGATAACCGAGTATACCAAGATGCTCGGCGAGGCCCGCGAGCAGGCAATGGACCGGATGGTCGAAGGTGCAAGAGTCTCAGGCGCCGACGGTATCGTCTGTGTCCGCCTGACCACGTCCACCGTGATGCAGGGCGCGGCGGAGATTCTGGCCTACGGTACGGCGGTAAAGCTCGCGCCCAAGCACTAAGTTGTGTAGGGTGGGCTTCAGCCCACGCGGAATAAATGCCGGCGGACAAGAATGTCCACCCTACTCATTGGCTTACCGCACGCAGAATATGATCCTGCACGGCGGGGCAAGACCCGCCGTGGCACACACACATCGTTTGTAGGGGTGCTGGTTCACTTGCGCCCGGTACTACCACCGGAAAATGAGGGCGCGAAGCCCTCCGGAAGGCCGGTTGACTGCCTCGGACAACGTCCGTGGCCCCCATAGCAAAGAGGGGGCGAAGCCCTCCGGAAGGTCAGTTGGCTGCCGCAGACAACATCTGCGGCCCCCATAGCAAAAAGGGGGCGAAGCCCTCCTCAGGCGGGTGCGGGTGCGACGACAGGGGCACGTTTGAGAGAGCTCACCAGCGCCATGCCGTAGAGCGCCAGTCCCAGCAAGTACAGGAACTGGAAGCCGAAGTACATTGAGTTGTATTCGAGAATCCCGCCCAGCATCGAGCCGATGAGGTTTACGGCCATCACGCCGGAGATGTTCTCGGCCTTGGAAAGAAGCGTTGAGAACACTATTCCGGAGAAAAACATCGGACACACAAGAACGAGCACCGTAGCGATCCGCCCGGCCGCCGTCGAGGAGAACCCTCCGTGCCTTGCCACCCACAGCCCCGCCGTCAGGCTCGCAAAGAGGAGCAGGTAGGGAACAGTGGGATTTTCGATCTTGCGCCATCGCACGAAGCAGTTGGCCAGAAACGCCATCACCAGGATTCCCACGATGACAATCCCTATCACGTGCCACGTGTTGCCGAAGGTAAGCCCCATCTCCGTAATGGCCTTCGTTTCGATAAGCATAAACCCGGCACCCAGGAAGAAAAAGGCCGAGTGGCCCATCTCGAACCTGTGGCTGACAAACAGCCTCGTGAGCCCCACCGAAAGCAGCACCACCAGGACCGCCATCCCGATGTAGGAAACCGGGTACACCCGCCTCGGCATATAGAAAAACGGCCAGTCGTCGGTCGAGACAACGGTTTCTATCGAGCGGTCGGCATACTTGGTCGTAACGTCGGTGAACCCGGCCGAGGCCAGCAGCGCCTTCGGCACGACGACGTCGCCGCCCCTTTGCTGAAGGAAGATAACCGAGCTGTCGTAGTCGGCCCTCACGCAGACGGGCGCGCGCCCGCCGAAGGCGTCCTCCATCATCAGGTATATCTTGCGACCCAGCTCCGGCGAGAGGACGCAGAAGGAGAGGCTCATCATACCGCCGTCCGCCAGCCGCGCGCGCGCCTCGCGGAAGGCCTCCACCGTGTACACAAAGGAGTCGAGGCGAACGCTCGACGCGTGCGAGAGCAGCGTGTGCGAGTCCAGGAGGCCGTAGACGATCATATCGTAGCGCTCGGGCGTCGTGCGCAGGAACGTCCTGGCGTCGTTTATGACGCTGTGCGTGCGGGGGTCGGCGTAGGGCTTTTCCGGGTGAAATCTCTTCCCCAACGCCAGGATGGCCGGGTCGATCTCGATGGCGTCGACGTACGCGGCGCCCATACGCAGCGCCGCGGCCACGTCGTTTCCGGTTCCGGAACCGACGACGGCTACACGCTCAAGGTTTGGCTGCAGCCGGTAGGGAAACTCGTAGTAGTCGGCGACGCGCTTTGTGTGCGGGTTGGTACGGCGGTTGGAGTTGTCCGCCGCTAAGTCGAAGACCCTCTGGTGATAGAGCCCCGCAGCGCGGATTTCCATAAGGCCGTTTTCGCCGGCGCTGCGCTCGATGAGCTGGTAGGGCGAGTAAATGCGGTGCGACGGGAAGGCCACCGGCCAGGCAAGGGCCGTCAGCGCCGCAATGGAGACGGCTGCACCGAAGAGAAGCGCCCGCCTCCGGAAGGCCTGGAACACCAGTATCGCCGCAAACGCCACGCCGAACCATACGACCGGCGGCAGCCAGAGGAAACTGAGCGCCATCACCAGCGCCACGCCGAAAACGCTGCCCAGGAGGTTCCACCCGTAGGCTCTAAGCTTCGCGCGGCGCTCCATCAGCCGCCCGCACACCTGCCCCACGGGAACGAACGCAAGCGCAGTGAACGCAAACGTCGTCCCCAGAAACAGATACAGTGCGACGAAGTCGGGAAGAGTCGCGGCGTTTTTGAGGCCCATATTGAGCTGCTCGACGATGGGGGTGGCCTTGACGCTTTCCATCCGCCACCCGAGGCCGTACCTCATCACGGTGAGAAGCACGATGTGCACGAAGAGCATCGGGACCGTGAAAATCAGCGGAATGTGCTTGCGCCTTGAGAGGGCATATCCTATGCCCAGCCCCGCGAAGCACGCCAGCAGGCTAAAGTTTTTGTAAAATGCGAACACCTGGAACACGGTGCTTTGCCAGCGGATGATCACCAACTCCAGAAAGAGGCCAAGCGCCGCCGAGCCGAATATGGCCAGGTCCAGGTACCTGTCGGGAATACCCTCAAGAAATGACGCCTGTTCACGGGCGTTTGCCTCCAGCGCCGGCTCGAACCCCCTCAGCAACCGCCAGAACACCGCCGCCGGCAACACAAACAACACCGTCACCGCCGCAATCTTGCCCGCCGTCACCGGCAGCGACCACTCGGCGCCGCTGGCTATTATGTCCACCAGAGTGCAGACGGCGTTCGTCACCGGGACCAAACAGCACCCCAGCAAAACCACCTTGAGCAGACGGATATAGGTCTTAAACATACTTCGCGTGCCCCTCCTCTGTATTTTCAGCCGGCTTTCCCCGACCGCTGCGGCACTATCCCCACTTACGGAGGGAAAATCGGCGTTTTCGAGGACTTTTCTTTAGGACAAGGGTTGGACGGGGGGACTCATAAGCACCAGTCCGCGAAAGGGCCGGGAGCGCCTCACCGCTGCTTGTTTCAATAGACAGGTCATCACGTTGCCTCGATAAGCCTCTCGGGAACACATTGAACAAATAAACTGTTATGGTATAATGTAGATGCGGGCGAATGCCCGACGCTCATTGAAAAGAGAGGTCATTTGAAACCTCTTGTTTGAAACCAGTGGGGGCGAATGGACTCGACTGGGCATGAAGAGGTGACGGTGGCGCGCCGAGGTTGTCAGGAGGCCTCGTAAAACACCTGGCAAAAAACTAATTGCTGACACTCAGTTAGCTATGGCCGCCTAACCAGGTGGTCACGTCGATTGCTTCCTCGCCTGCGGGGGGTAATTGACGACCGTCAGCAGGCTGGCTGATGCTTTTTTCACCTGGAGGGGCACCGGCGAGACAATATCCGGGTTGCTCCCTGTGAAACCCTGTCCGCCGGGGTTCTAAAGGGCTAAGATCAAAAAGACGGACTACGCGCGTAGAAGCCTTTGCCAAACTGCTGCAGGACGTGGGTTCGATTCCCACCGCCTCCACCATTTTGACGACAAACAGGACACGGACAAGTCCTGTACACATAGCGCACAAGTCCTTGCACAGTCAACAACTTACGGCAATCCGTCCGACACTGCTCATGACAAGAGCAGTACACCTTCCGAACACCCCACTGACGGGTTTTTGCACGGAAAGTGTGCACATAGTGTGCACAAGGCCCCGTTGAAAGCCGTGGGAACAGGGTCAACAGAGACTACTGAAACAGGCAAAGACGGCAGCAAAGAGACTCAGGAAGCGGCACGCCTGTGGCAGTCATTGCCGCCTGAACTCCGCGAAGTAGTGCAGGCCCTGCCAGACCTGCCCGAGGCCGTCAAAGCAGGCGTCATCGCCATGGTCAAGGTCGCGAGCGGGAAGGATTGACGCACGACCTGCAACGGCCAACGTTGAGGCTTGGGGAAAGGAAGGCACACTTGCATACATGGCTCCTCGTGCCCCGGTTTCTCACGCGATTTTGGGCCTGGCGCGCCTGGAGTGTCGGGTTGACCTGAAAGTGAAAGTGGCAAGAACAGTCCTGTAGGCTACTCTTGCTCCAGAATGGCGTCGAGCACGTCCTTGCGGATGCGGGTTGTGCCGCCGATTTTGACCGCCTTGATGTCGCCCCGCTGTATCATGCGCTGGACCGTGCGCGTGGATATCCTGAGAATCCCTGCGACCTCCCTGACCGTGTAGAGTTGCGGCGTTTCCAAGCCTGTGCCCCTGATCCAAGTATCGATTCGTGTTGTCCTTCGGCCTTGGCCCCCGCGAAGCCGTAGCGCCTCTCGTAGTGCAGCCGGTTGTTGAGTATAGTCCCGATCGGCATCGGATGGAAGGGTTTGCCGTTCATGGCGGTTCTTCGCGCCTTAGCGCCTCGTGGTCTACGCGAGCATTGCCCCTGCTTCGACCTCCTGGAGCATCTCGCGCATATTGTTGCGGCAGCGGCGCACGAGTTCCACGTATGCCTTGGCCGGCTTGCCGTCAAGCGCTTCCCGTTGGGCGATCTCGCGCACCCTCTCGGCGAAAATGTCCGCGAGATTGCGCCTTGCGAGCTCGAGTTTCGCGCAGCGGGAGAGAAGCGGCCCCGCGTCCTCATTGTCGTCGAATAGTGATTCCTGCCCCTGGCGCGTCGTCGTGAAGATAAACGCAACGTGACTCGGCAGCCGTTCGAGAAGGACAAGGAATTGCCTGATTGCCGCCTTCGAGAGCCCGTGCGCCTCGTTGACTATGTAGACGCGCCCGCCCTTGCCAAGCCCCGCATACGCCATACCCGATTCGATCTGCCGCAGCTTGGCGGAAGTGACGGCGCCGGCGTCGAGCTCTTCGGTGTCGAATTCGCTGGCGAGTTCCCCGGCAATGAGATAGGCAAGCGTCGTCTTGCCCGTGCCGGATTGCCCGTTGATC
>JAGHCE010000039.1 GCA_021160625.1 Planctomycetota bacterium
CCGCCTACCTCACGGCCAAGACCGCCGGCGACGTGACAAACCCCCGTCAGGACATCCTGGTTTTCCGGACGCTGCACGAGGACGTCCTTCATTTCAACACGACACGCGTAACCGGGCAGAGCCCCGTCTCCCCCGAAGGTCTCTCGGCGGCCGAGTTCGAGGGGCGGCGGCAGACGCGCGAGCTCGCGGGTCTTTTCAGGGAAAAGGTGCCCGGGTTCGAAAACTCCTACATCCAGAAAATGGCCGTCCTTATCGGCGTGCGCGAGTCGAGACGCGTGATGGGCGATTACGTCCTCACCGTCGACGATGTCCTGGAAGGCCGCAAGTTCCCCGACGGTATCGCCTGCTCATCTTACCCCGTTGACATCCACAACCCCTCCGGAGGCGGCACCGTCATACGACGTGTGCCCGAAGGGGACTACTACGAAATACCCTACCGGTCAATCGTGCCGAGCGGCGTCGAAAACCTCCTTATGGCGTCACGCTCCATTTCCGCCACCCACGAGGCTCACGCATCCCTGCGTGTAATGCCGGTAGTGACGGCAATCGGCGAGGCGGCAGGGGCGGCGGCCGTAATGGCCATCCGGGGGCAGGTGGCACCCGCCGCCGTCGACACCTCCCAGCTGCGCGCGGCACTTCGAGAAGCAGACGCATTCGTGGGAGAGGACGTATGACAACACCCAAGGACAGTGCCGAAAAGGCCCTTGAAGTGGAAAGATTTTTCGGAACCGAGATTCTCTTCGGGGCCGCAGGGCCCGAAGCGGCGCAAAAACGCCCGATGACTCTCGAGGACGTGAGGGCCTGGGTCGACGATTGCAAGAAGTGCCGCCTTCACGAAGGCAGGACGAACATCGTCTTCGGCGAAGGCAGCCCGTCCGCGAGGCTCGTTTTCGTCGGCGAGGGCCCCGGTGCGGATGAGGACCGCGAGGGGCGCCCCTTTATTGGCCGTGCTGGGAAGATGTTGACGCGCATTATCGAAAACGTCCTTAATCTCACCCGTGAGGACGTCTATATCGCCAACATCGTCAAGTGCCGTCCCCCCGGCAACCGGAACCCCCAGGCCGACGAGTGCGCAATGTGTATGCCATACCTCACTGCCCAGCTCGAAGTGATACGGCCGGAGGTCATCGTGACGCTTGGGAGCGTGGCCACGCACAACCTCCTCAACACAAAAACTCCCATAGGCCGCTTGAGAGGCACCTTTCACCAGTGGGGAAATACCAGGCTTATGCCCACCTACCACACCGCATACCTTTTGCGCAACCCCGCCGAAAAGCGCAAGGTCTACGACGATATGCTGATGGTAAAGGATGCATTAGGGCTCTAAGCCGGCCGCAGTAGCGTTTTCGGGGTCGCCTCGCGGTTAGTTTTTGACAAAAACACCCCTCTGCGGGATAATGATGTTCCGTGGAGGATTTCTTCCGTGCATTATCGACGGACAATTCCGGGGGCACCAGGATAGATAATAACGGGCATAAGACCGCCGGTGTCTTCAGGCAGGGCTGGTCGAAGCTGCGGCGTTTCTGGCTCGTCACTGCCAGGAGGGGCTACGTCAGGAGACATCTGGCCCTGCGAGAGGGGCAGTGCAATCGTTGCGGGCTGTGCTGCCGGATTCTCTTTCGCTGCCCCTACTTTGACGGCACCGGCTGCAAGATTCACGGCAACCATTTTTCCCAATGCAAGGCCTTCCCCATAGACAAGAGAGACATCGATCTCATCAGGCAAATGGGTGGTGAGTGCGGCTTCAGTTTCAAGGAGGCTCCGATGAAAACGGCACCCTTTACCCGATACGGACTAAGGCCCGTGCTGGCGGCCTCGGGGCTGTCGGCGGCGGCTGCGGCGGGTGCGGCTTTTCTTGTCGGCTGGTGGGCATTGCTCTTTTTGTTGCCGGCGGCCTTTGTCCTCTACTTTTTCCGCGATCCCGAGCGCCACAGCGATGACGACTCTCCCAACGTGGTGCTCGCCCCGGCCGACGGCACGATCGTGGGAATCCGCGAGGTCGAGATGCCGCTTGGAGGCGGCAAGGCCGTTATGATCGACATTTTCCTGTCCATCCTGAATGTCCATATGAACCGCGCCCCGGTCGCCGGAACGGTTGCGGAAACGAAATACCAAAAGGGCAAGTTCCTAAACGCCCTGCGCGGTGTGGCCGGAGAAGTAAACGAGAACAATCTCGTCGTCATCGAGTCACCGTCAGGTGTCCGGTTTGCGCTCAAGCAAATTGCCGGCGTCATCGCGCGGCGGATAGTCTGCAGCGTAGCCCCCGGGGACACGATCGCGGCCGGGGAAAGGGTCGGGATGATAAAGTTCGGCAGCAGGACACAGGTTTTCATACCGGCGGACACCGGTTTCGAAGTGTGCGCCGAGGTCGGCGGACACGTACGCGCAGGCAAGACGGTTCTGGGGCACCTCGGATGAAGAAGATTCCCGTCTGGCCGACGCTTGCCACGGTGGGCAACCTCATATGCGGGTTCAGCGCTATGGCGGCGGCCGCGGCGGGAGCGAGGGAAGCGGCTTCGGGGATGGACCAGGCATCGGCGGCCTTGTTCGAGCGGTCGGCATGGCTTATCATCGCGGCAATGCTCTTCGACGCAGCCGACGGACGCCTCGCGCGGATGAGACGTTGCGCCACGGAGTTCGGCGGGCAGCTCGACAGCCTCGCGGACGTCATATCTTTCGGCGCTGCGCCTGCCTTCCTGGCATATTACTTCGTGCACACGCACATCCCGGGCTACTCGGCGAAATTCGCCTGGACTGCGAGCGGCATCTACGTCATCTGCGCGGCATTGCGGCTGGCACGCTTCAACGTGGAAAACGTCGCCCACGCATCCTCGCATAACTCCTTCAAGGGACTCCCAACGCCAGGCGGCGCCGGACTTATAGCAACGAGCATCATCTTCCTGGGCAGCCTCAACCAATATCTCCCGCACTTCATCATCGGCCTCGTGCCCGTCCTGGCCATATGCACGGCGGTGCTGATGGTCACCAAGGTCCATTATCCCCACATAGTCAGCCAGCTGGATATCGGTGGGCGGCCTTTCGCCTTCCTGGTTCTCGTCATATTCCTGGGTATGCTCGTGGCTGCGGCACCTCACATAGGCCTGTTCATCGTGTTCGCCCTGTACGCGGCATCCGGCCCCATAGGCCTCACAATTGACCAGGTACTCGAACGCCTGGCAGCGGCCTCCGACAGCGAGGACAGCCTCTTCTGAGGCCACGGCCAGGGGCGCGCTGCGGCATACCTTAGCCGCGGTGAACCGGCGGCCTTTCCGGGAAACGCGGATTGTCCCCGGCCTGCGCTCCGCTTTGCTGTGGAAAACCGGCGGCGTCTTCTTAGAATCATTCCTGTCTTCGACCCTTATGCCTTCAAAGGAGATTTGTGATGCTTGAACGTTCGATCAGCCTGTACTGTTTCAACCGGCTTCTGGATTCAGGTGATATCACGAAGAAGGCCGCGATGCGTTTTGCGCATTCGGTGGGCTTCCAGGCCGTTGAGATGCTCGATTTCTACTGGGAAGACACCGCGCCCAGGCTCGAACAGGCCGACGCCCTCAAAGAGGAGGCCGCCGCCGAGGCCCTGACCATCTCGTGTTACACCGCCAGCAACGACCTGGCAATTTTCGACAAGGACAAGTGGCAGGCCGTGGTGGACCGGCTCCTGGCGGATGTCGATGTCGCCGTCCGGCTCGGTGCCCCTGTAATGCGCGTGGAGTCGACTTTCGGCCCGAAAGAGCCCGACGAGGACAAGACCTTCGACGAATGCGTCGAACCCATCGCCAGGGGCCTGAAACTCGTGGTCAGGCGTGCAGCTGACAGGGGCATCAGGGTGGCCCTTGAAAACCACGGCCGGTTCGTCGGGTCATCCGAGCGGGTCGAAAGGATCATCGAGGCCGTCGGCGAGCCGAACTTTGGTGCCTGCATCGACATCGGCAACTTCCTCGTGGTCGACGAGGACCCCGTGGAGGCCGTCACGCGCCTGGCGCCGGCGGCGGTGCATGTGCATGTTAAGGATATGTACTTTTTTGACCAGGAACCTCCCGGCGGCGGCATAAGGACAACGGGCGGGAACTTCCTCGTCGGCGCCATATTCGGCGAGGGTGACGTGGACGTCACAACCTGCCTCGATTTGATAACAAAGGCCGGTTACACGGGAGCGCTCTCGCTTGAGTTCGAAGGCCGCGAGAACCTGTTCTACGCCATTGCGCGAGCGAGCGAGAACATCTCCGAGGTGGTGCGCCGGCTTCCGCTTTCCTGAAGGGGCCACGGCGCAGCATTGGGCAGGGGCTTTTATGAAAAGAACCCTCCAGCTTTTCTGGCACAAGACCTGGGATAACCTGGTGCAGGTTGTCCTGATCAACTTCATCTGGTTTGCCTTTGCAACGCTTCTGTTTTTTGCCGCGGCTGCCTTAGTGAACGTTATGGCCGCCAGGGAAGCCGAGGCGACCCTCGCCGAAGGGACCGCACAGAAGAGCGCTGTAACCGACGAGATCCCCGCTGCGGGCCGGGAGGCGCCGACGGCCGTGCCGCAGCCGGCCGACGAGAAACCAGGTGATGCCGCCGGTGCACCGGTCGAAGAGCAAGAGCCGGCGGCCGAGGGCGCCGAAGCGCCGGCCGCGACGGATGCCGTTCCAGATGCCGTGATGTCGCCTACAAACATTGTGGGGACCTTGGCGTTTCTTGTCCCGGCCTGGGTGCTTTTCTCGGTTGCAACGGGCTTTGTCTTCTATGCAACCGCCGACATCGTAACCCAATACGACTTCGGCGGCTACCGGCTTTTGCTGCGCAAGTTCCTTCGCCGTGGCCCGGTGCTTCGGTCAGTGGCGGCGGGCACCGTGTTCGGCGTAACCTTTCTCGTCACGCTCGCCAACGCCATCTTTTACGTCAAGGTCTCCCCGGACAGGGGCATTGTTTTTCTTGTCCTTGCCGGGCTTATGCTGTGGTTTTTGGTGTTCCTTGTGATGACGTACGCCCTCGCGATGCCGCTTATGGCCCAGAGGGATATGAGGCTGTTGCCCGCCGTGAAAACCGCAGCTATCCTGTCCCTGTCCGCGCCTGTGCGCACGTTCGTGGTGATAATCGTCGCCTGGACGATCATCGTGCTTTCCGTCGCTTCGGGCGCAGGTGTGGGGTTTTTCCTGATGTCGGCCACGGCGATACTTTTCAATGCCGAGGTCCGGTCGCGCCTGGAGGAAATCGAACGCGAACCTGACCCGCCGGGCGCCACCACGGAAAATCCCGACGAAGTGGCGTCATAGGAGCGGGGTCTTCGTCCCCTTTCTGCTATGGGAGCCACGGGCGTTGCCCGAGGCAATCAACCGGCCATCCGCGGGCGCGAGTGAACCAGCGCCCCTACCAGTGATATGTGTGCCACGGCGGGTCTTGCCCCGCCGTGCGGATCGTATTCCGCGTGCGCCAAGGCGCACCCTACATTGCCACGCGCGTTGTCCGAGGCAATCAACTGACCTTCCGCGGGCGAGGCAATGCCTCGCTCCTACGGGACAAACCGGACTCCTTCCGGTTGGAGCCGCTTGAAGAAAGCTACCCTGCGATGTCGGCGATGCTTGCCGCATCGGGGTTCCGGATAAGCCCCCGCTCGGTCACTATGGCCGTGATGTAACCGGCCGGGGTCACGTCGAAAGCGGGATTGAATACCTTGACGCCCTCCGGCGCGGTGCGGCGGCCGAAACCCTCGGTGACCTCCTGCGACGGGCGCTCTTCGATGGGTATGGCGCGCCCGTTGGGTATATCCAGGTCGAACGTCGATATCGGCGCCGCAATGTAGAAGGGGACGGAAAACTCCTTGGCCACAACCGCCAAGCCAAGGGTCCCGATCTTGTTTGCGGTGTCGCCGTTGGCCGCTATCCGGTCGGCGCCGGTAATGACGAGATCGATCTTGCCGGACTGCATCAGCGTCGCCGCCATATCGTCGCAGACAAGTGTCACGTCAACGCCCTCGTCCATAAGCTCCCAGGCCGTAAGGCGCGCTCCCTGGAGCAGAGGACGCGTCTCGTCCGCATACACCCTCACGGTTTTGCCCAGCTCCCCGGCGCGGTAGATAACGGCCAGAGCCGTGCCGTAGTCGGCCGTGGCAAGGGCGCCTGCATTGCAGTGGGTCAGCACCGTGTCGCCGTCGGCGATTATTTCCTGGCCTGCTTCGCCTATTTGGCGGCAGACGGCACGATCCTCCTCGTAAATCGCAAGCGCCTCGTCGAGAAGGGCCTTCCTCACTGCGGCGGGCCCCTGCCCTGCGGCCCTTTGGGCGGCCGTCAGGACCCGCTCGACGGCCCAGGCGAGGTTGACCGCCGTCGGGCGCGACGACCCAAGGTATGCACCCGCCTTACGGAGCCCGGCAAAGAGAGCCTCCTCCGAGGGGAAGTCGCCGCAACCGCCCGCCAGCACCACGCCGCAGGCTCCGGCAATGCCGATGGCGGGCGCTCCGCGCACCCGCAGGCTCCCAATTGCCTCGAACATCTCCTGTGGTGTGCGGATGTCCACTCTCTTGTACTCGGCAGGCAGGAGCGTTTGGTCGATGATCCTGGCAAAACCGTCCGGCCCGCCGATCCACTCGATAGTCGGCTTCGGCATACTACGCGTCCTTCCGGCCGAGCTCGGCCTTGACCGAGGCGTCCTTTTTATCGACGCCCATGGCCAGCTCGGCGCGATACTCGGCGAGTTTCCCGGCAAGCCCCTCGTCGCCAAGCGCCAGGATGCGCACCGCGGCGACGGCGGCGTTTACCGCGCCGCCGGAATTCGTCCCGGTGGAGAGCACCGGCACCCCGGAGGGCATCTGCACCACCGACAGCAGGCTGTCGAGCCCGCCGGCCAGGTTCGTCGCCACCGGAACGGCGATGACGGGCAGGTCCGTTTCGCTCGAAATCACGCCGGCAAGGGCCGCCGCTCCGCCGGCTATGGCGATTATCACGCCGAGACCGCTGGCCGCCGCCCCTGCGGCAAAAGCAAGCGTCTTGCGCGGGCTGCGGTGGGCGCTCATCACGGATATCTCCCAGCCTACGCCGAAGCGCTCCAGCGTCTCCACAACCTTCCGGGCGACAGGCAGGTCACTGTCGCTTCCCATCACCACGGCTACTTCGACTTTGCTCATTGGTCGTCCTCGCGTTCGAAAACCAGGTCCCGGAAGTCCAGCCCGTTGGAATCCAGGTACTCAAGAAAAATCTCGATGTACGTATACGGCGTAACATCCTCTTGCGAGAGGCCGAGAAGGCCGAACGTCTCCATCACCTTCTTTTCGTCGGCCGCCTCGATCTCCACGTAGTCCCCGATAAACGGCAATGTGTCCAGCGCGACCTCCGCCTCACCCAGGACCCATTTCTCCCGCCGCTTTTCGTAAATCCAGGTCTTGACATACCCCAGGCTCTCCAGAAGCATCTTAGCCGCATCGAAGTCGGATACCTCGGTCTCGATCTCCGTGCGTGACCGCACCGCCCGAACGCCCTTCTCGCCCCTGGGCCCCTTGTACGTCACAACCGCGTTCCCGTAACGCCTCAGGCGCAGCAGGCTGTCGGCCTTCCGCAAATCCCCGCCGGGGGTATCGAAAACGATATTGTGCTCTGTCCCCGAAGCTTCAAGAACCGCCTGCAGTTCGGCGAGCCTGCTGCGCACTTTTGCGAGGTCCCTGCAGAGGACCTTCACTTCCGTCTCGCGGGCGCTCAGGCCTGCTCTATTGGTCGGTTTCGGACACATCGGCTTTTTTCACCTCGAAAACGATATAGTCAACAGGCGGCAGAGGGTCCCTGAAGACGGGTTTCCACCCCGCAGCGTTTCCCCGAAAAACGATTTCCTTGCGCTTGAAGCGTATCCAATCACCAAACTGCAGCGGCCTGCTTCGATAGAGCGTCCTGGAAATGACGACGTATTTGGCACCGAGCTTAATGCTTGCCGTCACGAGCGAGGGGACGTCACGCGTGATGGGCACGTGGAGGGCGTGGCCCGTGGTTTTGTGATACCAACCGAAGCTGAGGCGGTTGTCCGGGCCGACAAGATACACATCATTCGGGGAAAGATTCCTGTCAAGCCATTTGGCCAGTACGAGGGCGTCCTCGGGCGGCTTGGCGGTGTGTCCGGAGGGGGCTATCCCGAACCGGCCGGAAAAAGACCAGATGCCGAGGAGGCAGGCCCCGGTCAGGAACACCGCACGGTATTGCCAACGGCCCACCAGCATAACCAGACCGGTCGCGAAGTACCCCAGAATCAGCGGGACGAACGGCATTACGGACCTCGGCGACGTTGATACCCTGGCATACCAGGCCATCGGAATGAAAACCAACAGTGCCAGAACCGCCACGAACGTGCGCCTTGGCACGTTCGTATCGAACAAGAGGATTACAACCGCCAGAAGCAGCACCACCCGCCCAACCCACAGCCGTATGGGCAGCAGCCTCGTGCTCTTCCCGATCTTGTAGTAGGTGCGGGCCCAGGGGCTAACGGCCCTCGATGCGGTGTCCCGGAAGAGCTCCGCATGCTCCAGAAACTGCACCGAGACGCCGACGGGGCCGTGCTTCCGAAGGAACCCCGCCGCGCCGCCCGTCTTGCCCTCGACGAACTCTATTGTGAGGGCCTCCCCGGGGCCCTCGACCCAGAACAGGGAAAAGGCGTAGTTGCTGAAGGGGTTATGGTGGCGCACGGTGTTTCTTGCCAGAAGCGGGGACGCCACGATGACAAAGGCCGCGAAGTAGAGATAGAAATGCCTCTTGCGGAACGCTTTCAGCCCCCAGGTGAAAAGCGCAGCCGCAAGGAAGGCAATCGGCAGGAAAAGGCCCGTAACGTTCGTCATATATGCCAGGCCCGCAAATGCACCCGCGGCGGCAAACAGCCCCTCTCGGCCGAAGCCCCTCACCGTGAAATACACCGACAGCAAAACCAGCGGCACCAACAGCGCCTCAGATACCACGCTGCCCGAAAGCCCCAGGAAACTCCTGTTCAGGCCGAGCAGAAGAAGCACCACGACGGCCGGAGCCGTCCCAAAAAATCTCCGCGACACGAAAAAGACCACCACGAGGCTCGCCACAGCGAAAATCGTGGAGAGAAGCCTGGCCTTCGCGTAAAAGTCCTGCCCTCTTGAGGCAAACGGCATCAGCGTCCAGACATAAAGCGGGTGCATCTCGTACTCGGACCACTTGCCACTGTAAAGCGCCCCTGCAAAGCCCGCCACCCCGTACTGCTCCTTTGCCAGGTTGGCCGCTTCCAGGTAGGATATCTCGTCGCCCCTCGGCAGGCGGTTCCTCGAATTGGCCGACCACAGCATCAGCCCGGAGATAATTACGGCGACAACAAGGATTGCAACCACGAACACGCGCTCGGCCCCGGCGGGTGACGGGCAGCCAAAGACCTTCTCGCGCCACTTTGCCACGCGCGGCAGTGTTGAAACGTGGTAGAAAATCACGCCGCCGGCCACCGTTACGGCAACACCCGCCACAAGCAGGCACAGGCTTATGTAGTCTTCGAGGGTGCGAATCGTCTTACCGATTCCCGTCGAATCGTGGACGTTCGCCAGCGCATCGATGTCGGCACCTGTCGGCACGAGCCCCGCCACAATCGTGCCGGCCACGAGCGCCGCCGTCGCCACGACCACGCAGGGGATGATGACAAGAAGAATCCTCCGCCGTTTCATCCTCACCTCCATCGTGAAAGCGTACGCGAAGATTATAAGTGACCCAACCACCTTCTCAAGGCGAAATAGCGCGCGCCGGGTAACTGTCCCAAGGAATGTACTCAGCGACGCAGGGTGCGGCTTGCCACACGCGCAATAGTATCACTGGTGGACAAGTTTACCCGTCATGCAGAGCTACCAGTGCCACATAGCCTTTCGGAAGGTCGGTTGATTCCCGGCACAACGTGCCGGGCTCCTTAGCAAAGAGGGGGCGAAGCCCTCCGGCGACTTGACACCGACAGGCGCTCTGCTACCATATTCCTTACCGGTGGCCCTTCTCTACGGAGGTACCCGGAGAGCCTTGCTAACCTGCCCGGGGCCGATTGGCCCGGTGTTTCCTTGTCTGGAGGGAGAGCGTGATGACGTACATATTTGAAACGAAAGCCCGGGAGATTCTTGACAGCCGCGGAAACCCGACCGTCGAGGTGGACGTGATCCTCGAAAACGGCGCTATGGGCCGCGCGGCGGTTCCGTCGGGCGCCTCTACGGGAGTACACGAAGCCGTCGAGCTGCGCGACGGCGACAGGTCCCGCTACCTCGGCAAGGGCGTCCGGAAGGCCGTCGCCAACGTGACCGACGTCATCGCGCCGCGCATCGAGGGCTTCGACGCCCTCGACCAGAGGGGCCTCGATAATTTCCTCATCGAGCTGGACGGCACCGAGAACAAGAGCGAGCTCGGCGCGAACGCCATTCTCGGCGTTTCCTTAGCCGCCGCGAAGGCCGCCGCCGAGACCTGCGGCCTACCGTTTTTCAAGTACCTGGGCGGGCCGTCGGCCTCGATGCTGCCTGTGCCGCAGATGAACATCCTAAACGGCGGCAAACACGCCGACAACAACGTAGACCTCCAGGAATTTATGATTATGCCCTTCGGCGCCGAAAACTTCAAGGAGGCCATCCGCATGGGCGCCGAGGTCTTCCACAACCTCAAGAGCGTCCTCAAGACCAGGGGCTACAACACCTCCGTCGGCGACGAGGGCGGCTTCGCCCCGGACCTCAAGGCCAATGCAGAGGCCGTCGAGGTCATTCTCGAGGCAATCGAAAAGGCAGGCTACGCGCCGGGCAAGGATGTCTGGATTGCCATAGACCCCGCCGCCTCCGAAATCTACCACGATGGCAAGTACGTGCTCGCTTCCGAGAACAAAACTCTCACCTCCGAGGAAATGGTCGAGTTCTACGCAAATTGGGTCGATAAATACCCCATCCGGTCCATCGAGGACGGCTTAGCCGAAGACGATTGGGACGGGTGGAAGGTCCTCACCGACAGGCTTGGGGAGAAAATTCAGATCGTCGGTGACGACCTTTACGTCACTAATACGAAGCGCCTGGCCAAGGGTATCGAGATGGGCGCTTCGAACTCGATACTGATCAAGCTCAACCAGATCGGCACGCTTACGGAGACGCTTGACTGCATCGATATGGCCCGCCGCGCCGGTTGGACCTCGGTGGTGAGCCACCGCAGCGGTGAGACGGAGGACACCACCATCGCCGACGTCGTGGTCGCCGCCGGCACGGGCCAGATCAAGACGGGCAGTGCTTGCAGAACCGACCGGGTTTCAAAGTACAACCAGTTGATGAGGATCGAAGAGATTCTCACAGACCAAGCGAGGTACGGCAGCGCGATATGGAAAAAGCCGTAGCATTCTCCTTGAGCCGCCGGAAGGACTCGGACAGGCTGTTCTGGGTTTTCGCGGTGGCGGGGCTGCTGCTTTTCGCGATAGTGACCATCCCGCCGGGGGCGCGGCGCGCCAGCGCCCTCAAAGGCGACCTCCAGCGGGCACGCGCCATCCACGCGAGGGTCAAGTCCCGCGAGGCGGCCTTCCTCCAGTGTGAACGGGCCCTCAAAAGCGACCCGTTCTTCAACGAAGCGGTTCTGCGGGCAAAGATGAAGTACACAAAGCCCGGTGAGGAAGTCGTCGGTCCGGCTGTCAGGATGTCGAGCGTCATTCCCGTCGCGCTTCCGGCTATAGCCCAGTTCCGGCCGTCACGGCCGTCCTCACCGGATACCAGGCAACAGGTAGCCTCTTGGGCGATGCTCCTGGCTTCGGCGCTCTCCCTGGCGGCGGCGTTTCTATTGTTCGACCGCCCGCCGGCACTCCACGGCGCCGGCCGCCACTCTTAACCGCGCCGCTTGACCTCCGGATGCGCCCATTGGAATGTTGGAGCGGTACGACAGTTCCCGCGCCCGCTGACACACACCCTCCCCGCGTTCCCAGGTCCTACTTGTGCGGCTGTTTCCCCACTGAAGTTATGACGGCCACCTCGTCGCAGTCAGGAAAGAGCGGGCAGCGAATGCAGTCGGACCATATCTTGTGCGGGAGTTCGCTCTTGGGTATCTCCGAGAAACCAAGCTTCCGGAAGAACTCGACCTCGAAGGTCAGGGCGAAGACCCTCCCGATCCCCATCCGGCGCGCCTGGCTGCAGCACTTCCTGACAAGCTGCCGGCCCAGGCCCCTCTTCTGGTGGCTCTCGACGACGGCAAGCGCGCGTATCTCGGCTAAGTCCTCCCAGAAAACGTGAAGGGCGGCCGAGCCGACGACCGCCCCTTCATCTTCCACCACAATGTAGTCCCGGACGCTCTCGTATATCTGGGCCAGCGGCCGCGACAACATTCGACGCTTTTCGGCGAAGTGGTTGACCAGCTTCTGGATGGCCGGAACGTCCGCAATAACCGCTTTCCGGACGACCGGCCGGGACGATTGTGTGTTTTTCCTACCCACGCATCAACACCTCTTGGGCGGCGGCGACACCCTTGCCGAGTACGACCTTTTGCCCCATCTCGACGAGCGCCATCTCAAGTGCCGCGACAGCCGTTATCATATCGAACTTGTCCATATAACCCATATGGGCAATCCGGATGATCCTGCCCTTAAGCTGGGCCTGCCCGCCGGCAACCGAGACTCCGTACTTCTCGGTCATTACCTTTCTCAGCTGGTCGGCGTCGATTTGCTCGGGCATTACCACGGCGGTCACGGCGTTGGCCGGCGCTTTCGAGAGAAGCCTGAGATCCAGCGCCACCATCGCCGCCCTTATCGCCTCGCCAAGCAGGCTGTGCCTTGCCAGCACGTTGTCAATCCCCTCATCGACGATCATCGCCGTCGCCTCGCAAAGCGCTCTTACCATGCTGACCGCCGACGTATACGGCGTGTCGTTCTTGGCGGCGCTTTTTTTCGCCTTCACCAGGTCGAAATAGTAGACGGTGCGCTCGGCGGCCTCCATCACCTTCCAGGCCTTTTCGCTGACCGCCGCGAAGGCAAGCCCCGGAGGCATCATAAGTGCCTTCTGCGACCCTACCACCAGGATGTCCACACCCCATTCGTCGGTCCGCATATCCATCGCGCCTACCGACGAGATGCCGTCCACGACCAAAAGCGCTCCCGTCTTCCGGACGACCTTGCCGATGGCCTCTATGTCCTGAACCGTCGCCGTTGACGTCTCGCACAGTGTCGCGTACACGGCCCTGATGTCCGGGTTTTCCTCGAGGAGTCGCTCTACGTCTTTGGGGTCGGGCGCTTCGCCCCACTCCACGCCGAGGACCACCGGCACGCCCCCGTAGGCCTTCACAAGCTCGGTCCACCTCTCGCCGAACTTGCCGCCTTCAATCGTTATCGCCTTCTCGCCTCGGCCCAGCACGTTGGCCACGGCCGCTTCCATTGCGCCCGTTCCCGACGCCGCCAGGATCAGCACGTCGTTTTCGGTCTTGCATATCTTCTTGAGGTTTTCGCTCGCCTGGGCCGTGTAGGCGCGAAACTCGCCCGTACGGTGGTGAATAATTTCCTGTGCCAGGGCAAATCGCACGTTCTCGGGCACGGGGCTCGGGCCCGGCGTGATAAGATAGCGCTTCTTCATTGCTTCATCCTTTCCATAAATGTCACATCTTCCACAAAGAGTGGTTTTAGAAGGACGGTAAACACAAAATGGGTTTTTTACAATCTCAATCCGGCCCGGGGGGGCCGGGAGGAAGAAGCCGCCGGGGAAAGAAAACCGAAAAGCCGCACTGCGCCGGCGCGGTTTCCGTCTTCTCCGCTCGAAGTGTGCAACACTTCAGGCGCTCTCTTTCTTGCGCGCGCGTGTGCGCTTGCGCTTTCCGAAAAGGCTCTCCTGCCCCTTCACAACCTTCGGCGTAAGCGTGTAGACGGCGCCGGATTCCTTTCGCTCGGGAAGTTCGTACATCACGTCGAGCATTATCTCCTCGACAACGGTGCGAAGCGCCCGGGCACCGGTCTTTCGTTCGAGGGCCTTGAGAGCGATTTCCTTCAACGCTGGTCTGGTAACCTCCAGCGTCGCGTCCTCCATCTCGAAGAAGCGCTGGTACTGACGGAACAAGGCATTTTTCGGCTCGGTAAGAATCTCAACGAGGTCACCCTCCGACAGCGGCATCAGCGAGCACACCACGGGCAGCCGGCCGATGAACTCGGGGATCATCCCGTATTCCAGCACGTCGTCGGTCTCGATGTGCTCTAAGCAGAAGGCCAGGTCCTTCTCATCGCCGGCGCCGGCGCCGTCCTCGCTGCGAAAGCCGATCTGTTTCTTGCCGAGGCGCCTGCCGATAATCGTCTCAAGCCCCGAGAAAGTCCCGCCGCAGATAAAGAGTATCTGGCCCGTGTCTATCTGGATGTACTGCTGCTCTGGATGCTTGCGACCGCCCTGGGGCGGCACGTTGGCTATCGTGCCCTCGAGCATCTTCAAGAGCGCCTGCTGAACGCCCTCGCCCGAAACATCCCTGGTTATCGACACGTTGTAGTTCGTCCGGGCGATCTTGTCTATCTCGTCGATGTATATGATGCCCCGCTCGGCGGCTTCCACGTCGTAATCGGCGTTCTGGATCAGCCGCAGCAACAGGTTCTCGACATCCTCGCCGACGTAGCCGGCCTCGGTAAGAGTCGTGGCGTCCCCTATGGCGAACGGCACGTGCAGGATGCGCGCGAGCGTTCGCGCCAGCAGCGTCTTTCCGCAGCCGGTGGGCCCTATCAGCAGGACATTACTCTTGTCCAGCTCGACGTCGTCGCGGTTCACGCGCGAAACAAGCCGCTTGTAGTGATTGTGGACCGCCACCGCCAGGACCTTCTTGGTGCGCTCCTGGCCGACCACATACTTGTCAAGCTCGGTTCTCATCATAGCCGGCGACGGAATGTCGTCGAACGGAAGAGCCTTGATGGCCCGGGTGCGCTTCTCCTGCTGAAAGAGCGTATGGCAAAAGTCCGCACACTCCCGGCAGATGAAAGTCCCCGGAGGCCCCGCCAGAAGCGGCCCAACCTCTTCGTACGTTTTGTGGCAGAAGGAACAGCGTTCCTTCGCGCCGGTCTTCTTTTTCGAAGGCATTGTGAGACTCCGCAGTATTCCTCTTGTGCCCTGTCTTCGGGTTCAAATCTTACGCCGGGCACACTCCAAGTCAAGGAGGGCTTCGCCCCCTTTCTGCTATGGAGGAGGGCTTCGCCCCCTTTTTGCTACGGCGGCCACGGACGTTGTCCGAGGCAATCACTTGACCTTCCGCGGGCCAGGCTCCCCTCGCCCCTACAAATGCAATGTGGCACTGGCGGCTTGTCCACCAGTGTTTGCGCCCTTTTTCCCCTCTCTCTTCCTCTTTCCCCTCTTTTTTCCTCTTTTCCGTCTCTCGGCCCTGTGCTAATCTGTGTAATCTGCGTAATCCGCGGAAAACCATCTTTTAGTGCGTAGGGCGGCATCGTATGCTGCCGTGCCCCTACACCGTCTTTCTCTGTGCCTCGGCGCCTCTGTGGTGAAAGAGCGATTTACAAGACGGCAAGGGCGAGACGTGTTTACACGTCGCCGGGCATACCTTGACAGCAACAGGTAGCGTCCTATAATCCCGGAAGCCACTAAGGACAGGGGCCCGCCGCACGCAGTGATGCCCGCGGACGCGCCGCTTTGCATCCGAATGCAACCGGGCCTTCACGGAGCCAAGATATGGGGCGGCGCCATCTCCCAAACATCATCACCCTCGCCCGCATAATACTCAGCCCCTTCTTTATACTCTTTTTCTGCCTCGGTGGAGACTGGCTTTTTGCCGCTTTTTTCGTGGGTCTTCTCTTCGAGATAACGGATTTCCTCGACGGTCTCATCGCCAGAAGCACGAACAGGGTCACGGGATTCGGGAAGATATTCGATCCCCTGGCCGACAGCATATCCAGGTTCACGGTTTTCCTGTGTCTGTTGTGGGGCGGGTATGCCAACGTGTTCGCGATTGCGATTATCTTTTACCGCGACGCTCTGGTGGCCAGTGTCAGGACGGTGGCGGCCTACGAGAACGTGATCGTCGCGGCGCGCTTTTCGGGGAAACTAAAGGCCGTCGTCCAGAGCATCGGCATCACGACCGTGCTTCTGGTAGTGATGTGGCACCGCCACGACGCCGATCCGCAGGCCGCATCGAGCGGCATCACCGGGGTTATAATCTGGTTTGTGGCCGTTGTGACGGGCGCCAGCGGTGTTGACTACATCAAGGCCAACTGGCACCTCATCAAGCGATTTGCCTCACGCTGAGATATGTCTAACCAAGCCGCCGGGCCACGTCCATCGCCCAGTATGTCAGGATAATGTCGGCGCCTGCGCGCTTGGCCGCATACAGCATTTCCATCACCACGGCGCCTTCGTCGAGCCAGCCTTTTTCGGCCGCGGCCTTGACCATTGCGAACTCGCCGCTGACGTTGTAGACGGCAAGCGGCACATCGAAGCGCTCCCTGGCCTGCCGGACAATGTCGAGATAGGCCAACGCCGGCTTTACCATCACGATGTCGGCGCCCTCGGCGATGTCGAGCTCCACCTCGCGCAGGGCCTCCTCGGCGTTGAAGTCCATCTGGTAGCCGCGCCTGTCGCCGGACTGCGGCGTCGATTCGGCCGCATCGCGAAACGGCCCGTAAAAGGCCGATGCGAACTTCGCCGAGTACGCCATTATCACGACATCCTTGAACCCGGCCTCGTCAAGAGCCCCCCGGATGAAGCCCACCCGGCCGTCCATCATATCACTGGGAGCGACGATGTCGGCCCCCGCCCGCGCGTGCGAGAGGGCCTCGGCGGCCAGCACCTCCAATGTCTGATCGTTGTCCACCTCGCCGGCGTCGTTTAGTATTCCGCAGTGACCGTGGTCGGTGTACTCGCACAAGCATACGTCACTTATCACGACAAGGTCGTCGGTGGCCTCCTTGACGGCACGGATCGCCGTCTGCACGATGCCTGTCTCCAAAACGGCCTGGCTGCCCATAGAGTCTTTCTTCTCAGGAATCCCGAAGAGAATCACCGCAGGGATTCCCAGGCGCTCGATCTCCCGGCATTCCTTGACAAGCTCATCCGTGGAAAGTTGGAAATTGCCGGGCATACTCTCAATCGGCCGCCTGACGCCTTCCCCCGGACGCACGAAAAGCGGCATCACCAGGTCGTCAACCGACAGGTGGTATCGCCTCACCATACGTCTCAAAGTCTCGTTACGCCTGAGACGCCGCATTCGCACTTCGGGAAAACCCATATTCATTCCTTCCGTTCGGCCGAGGACACGCGCTCAAACCCCGCCGTCAGCAGCCGCTGCAGGCGCGTCCGGGCCGGGTGCAGCCTTCCCGGGCTCCTGCGGCCCGGCCGGCTGGTGGGCATCCGGCTTGGTCTTGGCGCGCTGACGGGGCGTCGTCGCCTCCTTTATCTTGTCGTCGAGCTGCTTTCGCAGGCCCGGCGCAGCCCGGTCAAGCTGCGGCCAGGCGTCATCGGCGGCCTGGGCGGCCTTGAGATTGGCCACGCCCCTTTGCCAATCGCCCTGCTTGAAGAAAAGATTGCCCATCTGCAGGTATGCCATCGCTAAGTCCGGCTTGAACTTGACGGCGAGACCATACAAGTCGATAGCCTTCTGGTCGTCGCCGCGCAGGCGGTGGATGTCGGCCAGGAGATGATAGGCGGCGGCAAAGTCGGCCTTGGTCATAATCGCGAGCTCAAGGGATTTCTCCGCCCGGGCATAGTCCTTGAGCAAAAAACAGCACACGCCAAGCTCGTAAAAAGCGTACGCAGAATCGCCGCCCCGCCTGATTCTCTCTTCGAGCCGCCGCACCACCTGCCGGAGTTTCTCCCCCTGAAGGTTACCACTAAAAAACGGCGGGTAGGTGGCACTTGCGTCGTACCGGGCGATGATATCGGCGCTTTTCGGGACATCCGGCACGATCACGGCGGACATATCGTCCCAGTAGACGGGCTTCCAGCCCTTCCGGAAATTCCCCGCCTTCGCCCATTCCTGCGGAACCAGTGCGAAGGAAACCCCCCACTCGTCGATCTTTCGTAAGAACTCGCCGTCGGACGCGGACCCGCCTGCGCCACCGAATGCCCACAGCGCCGCCTCGGACGCCTCCCGTGAGGCTCCAAGCGGCCTGCCGCCCGCCACGGCCCGGACCCGGTCGGCGGTCTGCCACTGGAGGTACCCCGCCCAGGCCGGGTGCACCAGGGCAAGCCCCGAGAGCCGCTGGTCGGTTACAAACGACACCGCCTCCGAGGGA
>JAGHCE010000166.1 GCA_021160625.1 Planctomycetota bacterium
AATGGGAAAGCGGCCGAACCTATCTCACAATGAAAACCTGACTCGGAAACGGTGAACACCGTGACCCGCTACCGCACAGAACAGAATTTACAGAAAAAAAGTTGCATTGCCATGCGTCCCGGTGGTGTCAGCGGTCCGCGGCGCCTTCCTTGACAGGGCAACTCCGGCCGTCTATGATACGGATGCCGTGCATTGTACCTATCTTATCAGGTGCCGCGGGCTTGCGAAAGTCGCATTGGCATTATTACCAAGAGTCAATGTAGCCGGGCGCAACGTATAGTCAATTAGCCTGCCTTGCGACTGACTTGCATATTGAAGGCTTCTGAAAACGGGAATTCTGGTGGAGAATGGGCAATTTGCCTAAGGACGACCCAGATGGCGTACTGGATATAGAGTACGCACAGGACCGCAGGAACAAGCGGTCAGTGCGTTACCGGCTTGGACGCAGAACCAGGGAAGTGTGCCGTGCGATCGATAGCTATGCCCAAAGACAGGTAAACGACATCCTGGACCTGGGCACGGCAGAGGGGCGAATGCTCCATCTCATCCACGAGAAGTTTCCCAAAGCACATTGTGTTGGTGTGGAGTTCAGCAAGGAGCTGGCCGCACTGGGCGAGCATCTGTTTTCCGATATTGAAATAGTCCGCGGTGATGTCACAGCGCTTGACATGCCGGATGATTCCTTTGACGTTGTCACTGCTGCAGCCGTCATAGAGCACGTGCCCGACCCGATGAAGCTCGTCTGTGAAGCCGCACGGGTGTTGCATCCTGAGGGCATTTTCATCGTGACTTGCCCTGACCCGTTTTGGGAGTCCGTGGCGACCCGGGTGGGGCACTTGCGTGCCGAACAGCATCACTGGGTGGCGAACCTCGATGAGCTGACCGAAATGGCTCAGCAGTGCGGCCTGAAGGTTTTGGAAGCCGATAAGTTTATGATTTCCCCTGTGGGGATACCTTTCGAATTGACTATAGAGCGGGTGCTGCGGCTTTTGCATTTGCGTTTCCTTATGGCCAACCAACTCCTGGTGGCGCGGAAGCCGGTCTTGGGCAGTGGCGGATAAGGCTTCTCCGACACCGGGCCGCTCCGAGCGATGTGGTGCCCCTCGCGATGTGCCCCGGTGGTGTCTACAGCCTGCGGCGGCCTTTCTTGACAGGGCAACTTCGGCTATCTATGATACGGGTGCCGCATGTTTGGTCTATCCCGTCAAACGCCGCGGTCTTCGTAAGGCCGTGTTGACACTACTACCGAGGGTTAAGGCAGCCTGGTGAAACGTTACTCAACCAATATGCCTTGACCAGGCGAGTCCGTGACAAGGGGCACGTTATGACTTTGACAGCTGCCGACGAGCATTGGATGGGAGACGCGAAGGCGGTGGATTTCACGCTGGTGGTGCCTGTCTATAACGAAAGAGATGCCATCGAGCAAGCCGTCGGGAGTCTCAAGGAAATCAGGGAAGACGCCGAATACGAGATGGAAATCATTTTTGTGGACGACGGCAGTGACGACGGGACAAAGGCCGTTCTTGAAGGGATTCAAGGCGAAGGCATCCGGGTGCTCTCTCACCAGGAAAACAGGGGCTACGGCGCAGCGCTCAAGACCGGGATACGCGCCGCCAAAGGCGATGTTGTCGCCATCACCGATGCGGACGGGACATACCCGGCCGAGAGGCTTCCCGAGTTTCTGCGGGAAATGCGCGAGAACGGGTATGACATGGTTGTGGGAGCGCGGACCGGGCCCGGCGCCGTCATTCCGACCGTGCGGCGCCCGGCCAAGTGGTGTCTCAATAAGCTGGCCAATCTCCTCGCAGGCCGGAAGATACCGGACATCAACTCCGGGTTGAGGATTATGACAAAATCCGCGCTGAAGCCTTTTATGAGCATTCTTCCGGACGGGTTTTCCTTCACGACGACGATCACTCTGGCAATGCTGACCAGCGGCTACGCGGTGAAGTTCGTTCCGATAGATTACAAGGCCAGGATTGGGCGTTCGAAGATAAGGCCTATCTACGACACGCTCAATTTCGTACAGCTCATCTGCCGAACGACGCTGTATTTCAACCCGCTGAGGGTCTTTGTGCCGCTTAGCCTGCTCCTGGTGCTGACGTCGGTGCTGGTGCTCGTGGGAAGCTGGCAGTGGGCGGACAAGATTATGGACGTGAGCTTCGGCGTGATACTTATGTCCGGCGTGATTGTGCTGACGATAGGGCTGCTGGCGGATTTGATTGACAAGAGGACGCGGTAGGATGAAGGTACTCCTGATCAATCCGCCGCGGGCCAACGAAATCATAGGTAACAACCCTGTGATTATCGAAGAGGAGCGCGGCTTTAATCCCCCGTTGGGGCTTCTTTATTTGGCCGCCTATCTCGAAGCGCATTCGGACCACGATATAAAGGTCATCGACAGTCAGGTGGAAAGGCTTACGTATGACCAGCTGGCCGAACGCGTAAAGACCCAGGCGCCCGATGTCGTCGGTCTGACCACAATGACGCTGACGCTTCTGGACGTAATGAAGACGGCTGAGATTGTCAAGCGCGTCTCTCCCTCAACGAAGGTAGTTCTCGGCGGACCCCATGTTCACCTCTACCCGGATGAAAGCATTCGGTTGAAGAATGCCGATTTCCTCGTGCTCGGAGAGGGAGAGGAGGCTTTCAAGGATCTCCTGGACTCAATCGACGACAAAGACAGGCTGAGCAGGGTGACGGGGCTGGTATTTGAGCACAACGGGCAGATTGTCAATACCGGCATTCGTCCGGCGATCGAGGATCTGGACGCACTGCCTTTTCCGGCCCGACACATGGTTCCCTACAAGAAGTACTCATCGCTTCTGGCCAAGGGCGACTGTGTGACGACGATGTTCACGAGCCGTGGATGCCCTTTCAAATGCACTTTCTGTGACCGGCCGCACCTGGGGAGCCGGTTTCGCTCACGCTCGCCCGGCAACGTCGTCGACGAGCTCGAAAAATGCGTTCGGATGGGGATTGTCGAGTTCCTCATCTACGACGACACCTTCACCGTGAACAGGGCGCGCGTCATGGGAATATGCGACGAAATCGCACGGCGTCGGCTCGACATCGGCTTCGACATTCGCGCACGGGTTGACACCGTGGATGACGCTATGCTTGCGAAGCTCAAGAAAGCCGGCTGCCAGGGCATTCATTACGGTGTGGAAGCGGGCACGGAGAAAATCCTGAAGGTCCTCAACAAGGGAATACACATCAGCCAGGTGGACGAGGTCTTCCGTATGACCCGCAAGCACAAAATACCCGTCCTGGCTTATTTTATGATCGGCAGTCCCACGGAAACGCGTGATGACATAGAAACGACCTTCCGCGTGATGCGGCGGCTCAAGCCTGACTACGTTCACATCACCGTGCTTACCCCGTTTCCGGGAACCCAAATCTACAAGATGGGGCTTGAAAGCGGTATCCTCAAGCGAGACTACTGGAGAGAGTTCGCCGCCAACCCGACCCCGGAGTTCGAGCCGCCTCACTGGGGAGAATATTTCACTCGTGAGGAGTTGAACGAGTTTCTCGTAAAGGGTTACAAACAGTTTTATCTCAGGCCCGGATACATTGTCCGTCGTCTCCTGAAGCTGCGGTCCCTGGGCGAGATGAAGAGAAAAGCAAAGGCAGGTCTTAAGGTACTTGGTATGGGCTGAGGCACGGATGGGCAAGGCGGTAACCAGGCAAGAGCTCATCGGGGCGGCCGAGGCGTTGGGGGTTGACCTTCGGCATGCGCAGCACGTGGAGAGGGATTGCAGGTTCCTTTTCTCCCGGACCTCCCACCTCACCGGGCTGACTTCTACCGCCGAAGCGCCTCTCAGGGTCGCCGCGATGCTCCTCGGCGCTCCGGCCGGCGGCCCCAGCGGAGACCGCCGCCGGTGTAGGGCGCGGCTTGCCGCGCGCGGAAGGTCCTCAAGCCCCGGTGGAGGCCGGGGCCGGGCAAGCCTTGCCGGATTCCTCAAGGGCCGTTTCCCCCACCTGGCCGCCCCCGAGCGCCGCATCG
>JAGHCE010000029.1 GCA_021160625.1 Planctomycetota bacterium
CCGTCGGGGGTGTTGAAGTAATACGAGTAGGCGACAATCGCCCCGGGAACGCCGTTACCTTCCTCGTCGACGATTTCAACGGGGTAAGGCCCCGCGGATCGGGCGATGCGAGACGTTTCGGCCCTCAGGCTCCGCAGGACGGGGTTGGCCATAGGCGCGTAGTAGAATTCGCGCTTGCGATTGCTGCGCCACCACTTCTTCCAGCGCTTGACGGCCGCCGCACGTTCAGCGGGAGTTCCATTCGCGCGAAAGCCCCGGTCCGCCGTCGCAAGCTTCTTCAAGAGCGCCGCCGCGAACGCACGGTTTGCCTCGTCGGGGTCCTCCAGCATCGAAATCGCCACCGGTACAATCCGGGACTTGCGCGGCAGCGCCGCAAGCAGCGCACCCGTGTAGCGGTCGGCGCTTCGATCGGAGGCGAGCAGCTTGTTGGACGCCGCCAGGATCCGCTTGTAATGACCCGTACGCGCCGCATCATCCGGATCCTGCGAGTCGACGATGATGTAAAGCGTCTTGACCAGGAAGAGCCGGCGGTTTACATCCGAGATCCTGCTTATCTCGTCGAGCAGCGCTTGGATCATCACCGGACCGGCGGCCACTACGCGCGCCACCGAGGTCTCCAGGCGGACCCTTTCCTCATCCGGCATCTTCGCCGGATCACCCGTCACCTCGATGCGGGAAACAAGCGCCGCCGTCTTTGCGGCGGGAAGGGTTTTTGACGCCGAGGGCACGGTGCAGGACGCCGAGAGCATTGCAACCGCAACGGCGATCGTGACATATCTCATTGGGCCGCTTCCTTCTTTTGCAGAGCCTGCCTGAGGGCTTTCTTGAGGGTTTCCGCGCGAAAGGGCTTGTAGAGCACCCCTTCGAGCCCCTCTTGCCTGGCACGCACTATCGAATGGGTCGGGTCGTAGCCATAGGCCGTCATAAGTATGACGGAGGTATCGGGGAATTCGGCCTTTATCGAGTTGTAGACTTCATATCCCGTCATCCTGGGCATCTTGATGTCGGAAATGACAAGGTCATAGTGCGTCTCGGTGGCCATCTCCACCGCCTCCTGGCCGTCGTGCGCGAGGTCGACCCGGCAGCCGCTTGACCTCAGTATGGCGCCGAGCGACTGGAGAATACTGGGCTCGTCGTCCGCGATAAGGATGTGCTTGTCGGCGAGAATCTCGTCGGGGAGGGCCTTTGGAGGGGCAACAGCCGCCCCGGCCCTCCGCGCACCCTTCAGGATGGCATCCTGGATGGTGGAGGCACTGGCGCTGATGCTCTCCAGGCGGCTGGTGACGGTGATGGAGTCGCTGATGTTGTAACGGCGCAGATCCTCGATGCTTTCGCTGATGTTTTTCAGGTGTACGGATACCTCTTCGGCTGCGCTTTCGACCACTCGGTCAACCAGTACGCTCTGTCCCAGGCCCACGAGGTCCGCCACGTCGAGCGCGGCCGTGATGTAGCCGGCGAACACCGTGGCCAGTATGAGGTCGTAGTAGTCGAACGCAAACTTCTCCCGCTTCTCTATTGCGAAGGTACCCACCACCTTGCTTGCGATCTTGAGCGGCACGACGACGGCGCTTTGAATATGCTCGATGTCGGTTATCCAGCGCGGCTCGGCAGGGGCATCTTCCACCAGGTAAGGTTTGCCGGTGGCTGCGACGTACCCCGCCACGCTTCCCCCCTCGGTGCCCACCTCGAAAACCCTCTTGGAAAGCCGCGCCCCGGTGCCGCTGCAGGCCAGGACCGGTTCAAGGACGCCCGTTTTCTCATCAACCGTGCGCAGGATGAAGTCGTCATATTCAAACGTTTCCTGGACGGTCTTTTCTATGAGGCGCCTGATGAGGGCCACGCGTTCGTTGTTGGAAAGCCGTACGAGGGCGTCGGCGTCCTCCGGCAACAGGTTGGAGGCGAGGTGGGCAAGGCGTTCAACTCTTTCATACAGGCCGGCGCCGACGTCCTTCTTGTTGAAGAAGGCTGCTGCGAGCGGGCCGCCTGCGGCTACGGCCGGCATAATGTTGACTTCGTAGGAGGCCTGGTTTCTCAGCACGATGGTCCGCACGACGATGCGTTGCTCTAGGCACCGTGAGAGCGACCTGCGCAGGGAGTGCCGGGAATTCGGATTGAGGAGCCCGGCGATGTCGCCGCGCGGCGCCGCATCGAGCGAGAAGCCCTCTTTCTCGGCGTGCCGGTTTGCCCAGACCAGCCGCGCGCCGGCGGAAAGTACGAGCACCGGCTGCTCGAAACCGGAAAAAGAGGCGATAGCGGCCTGGTAGACCGCCCTCTCAACGAGTGGTGAGCCCGCACCCGTGAAGACCGCATCGGCCGAGGCGTCCGCCATGCGCTGCAACGCCGAGGCGAGGTTGTCTACTGTCTCGGTCTCGAAACCGCCTGGGCACTCTTGGGCGGCGAATTCACTCTCAAGAAATGCCGGTATCAGCAACTTGGCCATCAGGATTCCCTGCGGAAGGAGTTTTTTTCTTCTACCGGTTTCAAGTATAGCGCGCCCATAAGCGGGGTCAACACCTCAGACCGGCACGGGCTCAAGGGCTCGGGGCTCTGACCGGAAGGAGACGGAGACCTTCTTCGACACGCCTCTCTCCTCCATCGTAATCCCGTAGATCCTGTCCGCCGCGGCCATCGTACGGCGGCTGTGCGTGATTATGACAAACTGCGAGGCGTCCAGGAAGTCGCGCACCAGGTCGATGAACCGTCCGATGTTGCTTTCGTCCATCGGCGCATCCACCTCGTCGAGTATGAGAAAGGGGCTCGGGCGCGTTGAGAACATCGCAAAAAGCAGGGCCACGGCGGTCATCGCCTTCTCGCCGCCGGAAAGCAGGCTCAGTTGCGAAAGCTCCTTTTCGGGCGGTTTTGCCATTATGCTGACACGGCTTTCCAGTGCGTCGGAGGGGTCCTCCAGCAGGCAATCGGCCCGCCCACCGCCGAAGATACGCCGGAATATCGTTGAGAACTGCTCTCTTATGGCCTCGAAACTCTCCAGGAACATCTTGCGGCTCGTGGCGCGGGTCTTTGCGATCACCTTTTCCAGCGATTCCCTGGCGGCGGCGAGGTCGTCACGCTGGCCCGAAAGGAATGCGTGGCGGCTTTCAAGCTCGTCAAGCTCCGCAAGTGCCTCCATATTGACCGGCCCCACCGATGAGAGTTTGCGGGAGATGTCCTGGATCTCACTTTCGAGCTCCGCTTCGTCCTCGATTTCCCCGGCGGGTTCACCAAGCTGTGAAGGCGAGATATCCAGCTCGTCACGCGCCCTCGAAACGACGTCGTCGAGGCGCACGGAAACCTCGCGTTCCTCGATGGAAAGATCCAGAAGCTGTGCCTGTGCGGCTTCCAGCGCCGCACGGGCCTTCTTGAGCGACGGGGCCAGCCGTGACGACTCATCGCGCAGGCGGCGGCCCTCGCGGCTCCTCGCGGCAAGGACGATGCGGGCGGAGCTTGCCTGCCGCCGGGCCGCCTGAAGGCGCTCGTCGGCCTGCAAGATGCGGTGGTTTTCTTCGGCCACGAGCCCCTCGGCCGCGGCGATTTCCTTGGTAGCCGTCGAGAGCATATCGGCCCGGCGCTCGAGTGAGGCACGGGCTTCCCGGCAGCGCCGTTCGAGGGCCGACTGCTTCTGGATTACCGAGGCAAGCGTCACCTTGAGACGCGAGTAGCGCACTCGGATTTCTTCGAGTTGCCTGACTGTTTCGGTGCGTTCGCCTTTGAGCCGCACCGTTTTCTCCTCGACGAGCGACCCCTCTCGGCGCACCTGGTCGATCCTGGCCCTCACGGCCTCACGCTCGTGGGCCGAGGCGCTGATTTCCTCTTCCAGCGAGGCCGTCTCGCCGGCCGCGATCTCCATTTCCCTGGCCGATTCCGCCAGGCGCGAATCGAGAGCCTCGACGGCCGCCTGCAGCTCGGCCGCACGGGCGCGGTTTCGGGAAAGGGCGTTTTCGAGAGCAGTTTCATGTTCGTCGAGCGCACCGATGTCCAGGAGGACCTCTCGCCTGCGGTCTTCAAAGGCCGACACCTCGCTACGGAGTCCCTTTTCAACCTTAGAGAGCCTTTCTATCTCGGCGCGCCGCCAGATGAGTCCGCCGGCCTCGCCGGCCGCACCCGCGTGGAAGCTGCCGTTCCTGTCGACGACATCCCCCTCCGGCGTTGCAATGCGCAGGTGGAGTGCGGAACCGTTCGCTGAGAGTGCGGCCTCGATGCTTTCCGCCAACCGGCAGTCACCCAGAAGCGCCGCCGCGAGCCCTGTGCAGTCTTCCCGGCAGGAGATCTCGCGTGCGATGGGAACGAGGCCCTGTTCATCCGTGGGGGTGCCGGGGGCTCCCGCGGCGCGGGCGCGCTCAAGAGAAACGATCCTGGCCCGTCCGGTGCCGGCTTCTTTGAGCCGGCCTGCGGCCCCAAGCGCCGTCTCGGTCGATTCGACCACGACCGCGCCCGCCGTCTCCTGGAGGAGGCTTTCGACGGGGGCCCTCAGGTGAGCGGGGACGTCGATGAGATCGGCGACGAGCCCGAGGGTTCCGGGCAAGTTCATATCGAGCACGGCGCCGGCGGCCGCGCTGACGCCTTCGCGGCGGCGCACGAGATCAACGAGAAGCTCGCGCCGCGATACGATCGCCGCAAGGGCGCCGGATACCTCGGATGCCGCCCGCCTGAGGTCTTCTCTGAGGGCGGCGTATGCCTTTTTCCTCTCGCCGGTACCGGCAATTTGTTTCCGGAGGCGCTCTCTACGAATATGAAGGGATTGGTCCTCCAGCAGGAGGGCACTGCGCTTTCCCCCAAGCGTTGTACAGAGGTCGCCAAGTTCCACGCGGCGCCTTTCCAGGCGCTCCTTCTGCCGGAGCGCGGCGTGCTCGGCGGCCGCAATCTCGCTGAGGCGGTTGTTGAGCCCGGCCGAGGCCCGCAGCGCCTCGATGGCCTGGATTTGCGCCGAGGTAATCTCCCCGGAGAGTGAATCGGCCTTGAGCGAGTGTTCGCGTTCGTCGCGGGAGAGGGCCTCCGCCAGGCCTGAGAGGCGCCCGGCACGTTTTTCTATCGAGGCCTTGCGGGTTTCCAGGCCCACCGCGAGGGTCTCGGCGGTCTCAAGCTCCAGGCGCCCTTCGTCGACGGCTCCCAGGAGCCGAGCGCGGTTTTCCTTGTGATGGTCGATTCGCTCACGGGAGAGCTCAATATCGAAGGTAATCTTGTCCACTTCCTTGTCGAATTTTCTCGAGTCGGCCGAGAAACGCTCGATCTGCTCTTCGATCCCGACCAGATGCGAGGTGGCGGCCTCGCTTTGGGATTCGAGGCCGGCCATGGCCGCCTGGAGCCTGTCGGTTTCGCGGTGGGCGGCTTCGATCCGGCCGGAGAGGTCGTCGCGCCTTGCCGAGAGGGTCGCGTAGTCTTTGCGGGCGCGCAGGAGCTTCAGGCCCCGGAGGCGCTCGGAGAGGTTCTTGTGGCGCCGGGCCTTGGCGGCCTGGTACTTGACGGACCGGAGGCGCTTTTCGACCTCGGAGAGGATGTCCCCGACGCGCAGCAGGTTCTGGTTGACCCTTTCGAGCTTGGCCGCCGCGGTACGCAGCCGGGCCTTGTAGAGGGATATCCCCGCCGCTTCGTCGAAGACTGCGCGCAGTTCCTTCGGGTCGCTTGAGATGATGCGGCCGACCTGGCCCTGCTCAATGATGAAATAGGAGGCCGTGCCGACACCGGTTCCCATAAAGAGCTCGCGAATTTCCCGTAGCCGGCAGGGCTTGCGGTTTATGAGGTACTCGCTTTCTCCCGAGCCGTACACCCGCCGCGTGACGGCGACCTGGTCGTAGTCGATCGGCAGGGTGGAGTCCGAGTTGTCGAAGGTCAGCGTCACCTCGGCACAACCCAGCGCTTTTCGGGAGGATGTGCCCGCGAAGATGCAGTCGCCCATACTGCCGGCACGCAGGCTCTTGGCGGACTGTTCGCCCAAGACCCACCTGACGGCATCGACGAGGTTGGACTTGCCGCAGCCATTTGGGCCTACGACGGCCGTTATGCCGCCGTCGAAGACGAATTCCGTCCGATCGTGGAACGACTTGAAGCCTGCAAGTTCGAGTTTTCTGAGTTGCATCAGGCCTCCTTAGAGCCTTTCCTTACTCCATCCAGGTGACCTTGTAGGGCAGATTGCCGGCGTCCTCGAGAGCGGTGATCACCTTTCTTACGGCTTCGAAAGGCGGATTGTGCCGCGCGAGGGCCGCCAGAATGTCATAGGCGGTGGCCTTCACCGTGATAGTCTCCGCCACGGAGCCCAAACTCGTTATTATGCCGACGTGGTCACTGTCGGTTGAGCCGATACCGATGCCGTCAAGGCGCAGCTCGACGGTGCCTTGAAGCGGCATCGGCGAGCCTGTCACGGCGATAACGGGGCGCCCGGACGAGCTGACGATGAGCGTTGCATCCACGCCCGGCACAGCGACCAGATCGAAACCGGAGACGTGCGTTTTCTTCGCGTATTCGTCTCCGCGGCCCATAAGGCCTTTGAGGGCCTCAATTGATATTCGGTTTGACGGGTCAAGTACTTTTGCCCGAAGCGCCTGAATTGTGGTGCGGCCGGACAAATTGGACAGAAACCTTACCGCCTCGTACCGGATCTCGTCTGTGGAGGACTCGCACGCCGCTATTATCCGCGTGCGCCCGATGTCGCTGTTGAGGTAACACAACGCCTGGCCCGAGTAGAGGGTGGTCCAGTCGTCGCCGCTGACCTTTTCAAGATAGCCGACAGCTGCGCTTCCGATTCCCTCGAGGGTCACGGAGGCCTGGTACTTCTCCTCCGGCTTACCGGTTTCAAGGCGCCTGGCGAGGTTGTCCATTTCCTTGTCGGGCGGGGGGCCGTAATAGTAGGAGCCCCTGATGGATTTGACGACGTCGACGAAACGGGCGGCGAACTTGCGATACACCGGCGGCACGCGCAGTTCGATGGTGCGATTCGAGACGGCCTTCGCATAATTGACGGGGCTGGCGCCGGCTTCCCGGCCCACGTCGGCGAAGCGCCGGTTGAGTAGAAGTTCGGCGAGTACCGTGCGTCTGCCCGATATATATTGTTCGTGCATCTGGATGAAGAGGAGCCACTCGGCCTTTGAACGTCCCCCGTCAAAAACGATGCCGATGCGTGACTTGCCCGTATTGGCCACCATTGTCTTCCCCCCGGCAGCCCAC